>PLTD01000189.1 GCA_003165335.1 Rhodospirillales bacterium
CCCGGCACGATATCCGGCTCGCGCAGCATCTCATAAGACGCGGCAAGCGAGCCGCCGCCGTAATTCGCCATCGCCAGATAGAGCGGATTGCGGCCGTCCTTTTCCATCATCAGGTCATAGGCGAGCGCTTCCGGCGTGATCCCCATGTTGCGGGCCTGCGACGCGATGCTGGCCTGCGGCGGCTGTTCGTAATCGGGCGGATCGCCCAGCTGGAACATCGCCTCGAAGCCGCGCACCGCCCGCCCGAGGGCGTTAATCGGGTTCGGGTCGGGCTGCTCGGCAATGATCTTGGCCCGGATATCCGGGTCGCGCAGCCTAAGGATTCGCGCCTCAAAGGGCAGATGGGCAATACTGCGATAGGTTTCGGTCGAATAGAACGGGTTCAACGTCAGCTCATGCCCCAGGACGAAGCCGACCGGGCGGCCAAGAACCTGACCCCTGACCTTCAACCCGTCGGCGTTCGCCTGCCGGACGAAGGCTACGAACTCGCGCCAGTTTTCGGGGTCTTGGTTGCTCTGACCCATCGAGAAGGTGAAAGGCCGGCCTGAACGCGCGATATATTCGCGGATTTGGCTGAACTCCGTCGCCTTGTCCTGAAAGTCGCTGACATACTGGATAATGCCGCGCCCGCAATCCTTCAGCGCCATCGCCAGCGCCATCAGTTCCTCGGCCGGAGCATTCAGCGTCGGTATCGACTTGCCGTCGCTCGACCGGTGGAAGAGCGTGCGCGACGTTCCGAAGCCCATTGCGCCGGCATTCATCGCCTCACGCAGCAACCGCGCCATCTCGGCCCGGTCTGCCTCGGTCGAGGGTTCGCGCTCGACGGCGCGCTGCCCCATGACATAGACGCGAAGCGCCGAATGCGGCACCAGCCCTGTGATGTCGGCGTCGAAGCTGCGCTGCGCCAACTGGTTGAAATATTCGGGGAAGGTCTCCCAATTCCACGGGATACCTTCGCGCATGACGACCCCGGGAATATCCTCGACGCCTTCCATCAGCCGGATCAGCAAAGCATGCTCGTCCGGCCGGCAGGGCGCGAAGCCCACGCCGCAGTTGCCCATGACGACGCTGGTGACGCCGTGGCCTGACGAAGGCGCCAGCCGGTTCTCCCAGGTCGCCTGACCGTCATAATGCGTATGCACGTCGACGAAGCCGGGGGTCACGATCTTGCCCTTGGCGTCTATTTCCTCTCGCCCGCGCCCTGCAATCTTGCCGACGGCAGCGATGCGCCCCTTGCTGACCGCGACATCGGCCTCAAAGGGCTCCCCGCCCGAGCCATCGACAACAGTGCCGCCACGCACGACCAAATCGAAATCGACCATCAACATTCCCCTGCTGCCTTCACCGCCGCACCGCGGCCGCAAAGATCGGCGGACACTACTGAAGAACTTGCTTGCCTTCAATAGGATTTCTGGATAGATAAATAGTTTCTGTATAGAGAAACTATTTATGCCCGATAGCGACACTTTCCGCAGCCAACCCTCCCTGCTCGCCGGACCGGTGGGCGCGGTGGCCAATGCGGCACGAATCCTGGGGCACCTCGGTACGGCGAAGGCGCCGCTCAGGTTGACGCAGATTTCGCGCCCACTCGGCATCAACAACAGCACCTGTCTCAATATTCTGCGCACTCTGGTGACGGAGGGGTTCGTGCGGATCGACGGCGCCACCAAGACATACGGATTGGGCCGGCGGATCGTGGAGCTGGCGCGCGATGCCCTCAATCACGGTGAAAATCTGCGGACATTGCGCCCGGCGATGGAGGCGCTCGCCCTGAAGTATGGCGTTACCGTCATGCTGTGGGGGCGGCTGGGTGCCGAGCATCTGGTCCTGCTGGCTGCGGCAGTCGGCGAGCCGCTGCGCAGCATCCATGCCGAACTGGGCATGCGCGTGCCGCTGCTGACTGGCTCGATGGGCCGGCTGTTCGCCGCTGAACTGGATCCGCCCCGGCTCAGCCGGATGTTCGATACAATCGCTTGGCAGAGGCCGCTCGACCTCGGCACCTATATGCGCCAAGTCGCGGAAGCGAACGAACGCGGCTGGGCTCTGGACGACGGTTACCTCAATACGGCGATGTGGGGCATATCGGTCCCGATGTCACATCCGGGTGCACGGCTGGATCGCACGCTGAGCGCGGTATTGCTGACTGACCAGCGCGACCCCGTCGCCATCGACCGCATCGCTCACGACCTGATCGCCGTGGGGCGGGCATGACAGAGCGGGCGCAAAATATGCTTAGACTTTACTCAAAACGCTTGGGCCGTCAGAACTACAGCAATCATTGGCCAAAACTGACCGAAACCAACTATACTGTTCCTGAAATTCGGCTTGGGGGATCACCATGAATACGACCTTTTTCGTGCTGTTTATCGGCATCTTCGTTTTCGCCACGGTCATGGGTGGTACGCTTGGCTGGGCGGCGCGGTCCCCGAAATACGGCATCCTGCGCATCCATAAGGGCCGCAACCCGATCGCCGACAAGCTGAAGGCGCCGACCATATTCATGAATTATTCGCTGCCCTGGATCATGTACGGCGGGTTCTTCTATTTCCTTGGCCACCACACGATCTATGCCGGCATGCCGTCCTTCACGACGTTTCTGGGCGAAACGCTGGGATCGCTGATCCTCTATGATTTCCTCTATTATTTCATGCACCGCGCCATGCACACCAAGGCAGGGATGAAACTGATCCACGGCGTGCATCACAAGGTGCGCTATGTCACCGCTGAATCCGGGTCGTACCTCCACCCGGCGGAAACTTTTGCGGGCACGGCACTCTTCCTGGGGTCGGTCGTCATCATCGGACCGGTCAGCGCCGCATCGTTTCTGGTCGCGAACTTCCTGTTCACTACGATCAACATCTGGGTGCACAGCAATTTCGTGCTCGACCGGCCTTGGGCGCGCCTGTTCAATTTCTGGACGCGCACCCATGACGTCCACCACTACTATTGCCGCAACAATTATTCCTCGATCTTCCCCTTCTGGGACCAGATGTTCGGCACGCACGAAGACGGCGTGAAGGTCAAATAAGCTTCACCCGGTGTAAGGAAACCTCCAAATTCGGCCGGCCGAGATTTCGGGGGTTCCACATATTTTCCTTGAAACTGCGGATATTTATCTGAGCCGTGCGCCCGATGGGCGCATCCTCCCCTCTGCCCAGGAGTCCCGGATTGCAGCCACCGGATAAATCCGTCTTAGTGGCCTGCCGGGCCGGGGCTCGGGCTTATGGTATGCGGGGAGTGCTGGTCTGAATGGCGGTGACTAAGGATAGCAAGTCTGCGGGTATCAGGCAGACCTACTGGTACTTCGGTTGGCTCACCCTGCTGATCTATCTGGCAAGCCCTAACAACTATCTGGTCGATATCTCGACCGCCTATATGCTCAAAAACCAGCTGCACGCCTCGCCCCAGGAAGTTTCCGTATTCCGGGTGCTGACCGCAATTCCTCTTTATCTGTCCTTCATGTTCGGCTTTGCGCGGGACCTATGGAACCCGTTCGGCCTGCGTGACCGCGGCTTTTTCCTGATCTTCGCGCCGATAACCGCTTTGGCCTTCCTATGGATGGCCTTCACCCCACTCAGCTATCAAAGCCTCTTCATCGGCGTTCTTCTGATGATGTTCGCCTTCCGCTTCGTCGCGGCGGCCTATCAGGCGCTGCTGGCCCTCGTAGGGCAGGAGCGGCTTATGTCGGGTCGCCTGTCGGCACTATGGCAGGTTGTCAGCAGCATCCCGGTACTTGCCGGTGCATTCGGTAGCGGCTGGGTAACGGAGCATCTGCAGCCCAGCCAGACATTCCTGCTATTTGCCGGTCTGGCTCTGGCTCTTGGCCTTCTGGGTTTTTGGAAACCCCGGGCCGTCTTCACCAACACCTATGACCGACCCCAGGCACGCGGATCGACCCTTGTCGGCGATCTGAAGCGTCTAGCGCGGCATAAGGCGATCTATGCCCCGGTTCTGCTGATCTTTCTCTTCCAGTTCGCGCCGGGGTCTAACACGCCGCTCCAATATTATCTGACCGACCATCTGCATGCGTCCGACGCCATCTATTCCGACTTCCAGGCGATTTTCGTTGGCTCCTTTATCCCCGTGTTCCTGCTCTATGGCTGGTTATGCAAACGGGTCTCGCTGGGAAAGCTGCTGTTCTGGGGCACGGTCATCACCATTCCCCAAATGATCCCGCTGGCGCTCATCAACTCCGCGACATCGGCCCTGATTCTTGCGGCGCCGATCGGCGCCATGGGCGGAATTTTCGCTGCGGCCATATTCGATCTGGCAATGCGCTCCTGTCCACCGGGTCTTCAGGGTACGCTGATGATGCTTGTGGAATCCGGCAATCTGCTGTCGACGCGCGGCGGCGATCTGCTGGGCTCCGTCATCTATTCCAGCAGCCCGACCAATGGCTTCACCTACTGTGTGATCGCCATCACCGTGGTTTACGCCCTGATGCTGCCGGTGCTGCTGCTCATCCCCAAGGAGATACTGGAAACGGCGGACGGCCAATCCAGTGTCTTGGTGGAGCTGGAAGTGCTGGACGAGATCGCGCGGAGCGAGCTCGAAACGTCTGGGTCTGACGCTGTCCTGGTCATCGAACAGGCCTGACCCAATCGCTTTACCGCATTGCGCTCAGCGCGCCGGAATTCGAAACATTAGACTGAAGTTCCCCCCGAAATNNACACAATCAGAACTTCAGATTAGATCTCCAGCTGTCCCAAAGGCCCGTTCCCCTGCCCCAGCCCCGGCGCGGCGCGGATTGCCGCCTGCACATAATCGCAGGCCTCTGTCACAGCACGCATTAGCGGCAGGCCGCGCGCCACGCCCGCCGCGATGGCCGACGCCAGCGTACAGCCCGTCCCGTGCGTATGGCGGGTTTGGATGCGCGGATGCCGAAACACCTCCTCGCCCTTCGCGCCAATCAGCAGGTCGGTAAGCGCGTCACCCTCCAGGTGACCGCCTTTGATCAGCACGCTGCGTGCGCCCAGCGCCAGTATCGCCTCTGCGGCGCGCCGCATGGTGGGGAGGTCATGCGCGGCGACACCGGTCAGGATTTCGGCCTCGGCCAGGTTGGGGGTGACGAGATTTGCGCGCGGGATCAGCCGCGATTTCAGGGTCTCCAGCCCGGCCTCATCCAGCAGGGCATGGCCGCTGGTTGAGGACAGAACCGGGTCGAGGATTACTGGAATATCGCGGTACGCAGAGAGCTCCAGAACTTCGGCCACCGCGGCGGCGATTTCGCCGTTGCCCAGCATACCGATCTTGATCGCGTCGGCGCCGATATCTTCCAGCACCACGCGCATCTGGTGCGCTACGAATTCTGCCGGAACGGGGTGAAGCCCGAAGACGCCCAGCGTGTTCTGTGCCGTCAGCGCGGTGATCGCGGTAGCGCCATAGACGCCGAACGCAGTGACGGTCTTGAGGTCTGCCTGAATCCCCGCCCCGCCCCCGGAATCAGATCCGGCGACGATCAGTACGCGGCCTTTTTGGCTGGTCACTCCGCGGCGGCGGGGGCGCGTTCGAAATCGGCGATGGCGTCGCAAATCGAATTGACGACATCGCGAACCAGCGCCTCGTCCTCGCCTTCGGCCATAACCCGGATAACCGGTTCGGTACCCGAATGGCGCACTGATAGCCGACCGTTGCCCAAGAGCCGCGCCTCACCGTCCGCGATGCGGCTTTTGACCAATGGGAACTTCAACGGCGATCCGCCGCCATAGCGCACGCTGCGCAGCAACTGTGGCAGCGGCTCGAACAGGTTCAATATCTCGCTGGCCGGACGGCCGCGCTGTTTCACGCAGGCCAAAACTTGCAGGGCCGCGATCAGACCGTCGCCGGTGGTGGAATGGTCGCTGAGCACGATATGGCCCGATTGCTCGCCGCCGACATTAAAGCCGTGGGCGCGCATATGCTCCACCACATAGCGGTCGCCGACGGGAGTGCGGATTAGATTCAAACCGATGCCGTTCAGAAAACGCTCGAGCCCAAGGTTAGACATGATCGTGGCCACCAGCCCGCCGCCTTTCAGCGTCCCGGCATCCGCCGCATCGCGCGTCACCAGTGCCATGATCTGGTCCCCGTCGATGCGCTGGCCATGTTCGTCGGCAACGATCAGCCGGTCGGCATCGCCATCCAACGCGATCCCGATATCCGCCCCGTGCAGCACAACCGCTTCCTGCATCGACTGAGGGGCGACCGCACCGCAATTGTCGTTGATATTTCGGCCATTCGGTTCGACTGCGATCGGCACAACATCGGCGCCGAGTTCGGAAAATACGCGGGGCGCGACCTTATAAGCCGCACCATGGGCGCAATCGACCACGATCTTAAGCCCGTCGAGGGTCAGCCCCTTGGGGAAAGTGTTCTTCACATATTCGATATACCGGCCGCTGGCGTCGTCGAGCCGCGAAGCGCGGCCCAGCATCGACGAAGGCGCCAGTCGATCGGTGAAATTTTCATCGACCATCCGCTCGATGGTCGCCTCGACCGCATCGGACAGCTTATACCCGTCCGGACCGAAGAGCTTGATCCCGTTATCTTCGTAGGCGTTGTGCGAGGCCGAGATCATGACGCCGAGATCGG
>PLTD01000240.1 GCA_003165335.1 Rhodospirillales bacterium
GCGACCATCAGTTCCGCTGGGGCTATACCTGGACGAAGATATTTTTGCAATCGAAGGGCTTTCTGGTGCGCGCCAAGACGCGTGGAGCGCACCGCCGCAAGCGGCAGCGGCGTCCGCTCCCCGGGATGATGCTGCACCAGGATGGCTCTCGGCATGAGTGGCTGGCGGGGCTCGAGGCCATGGACCTGATCTATCTCCCGCGTGCATCCTTACTTTACCTTCGATCTGCTCGGGGTCCGAGGGGCACTGGCCACGCCATAGCCTGTGACCGGTATCGTCAACGACGCAGATCGCCGTCATCTTCTGCGAAACGTCCAAACCTACATATCGGGTCATTGAACAGCCTCCAATGGTGCAAACCGCCGGGCATCAGCGCCCGGATCGCAGCATTATGGTCGGTCTATGACCAGGCCGCGATTACCCGATGTCCACATATGCGTTCAAGAGGACCGGCAGGTCGGCAACGACAACACGGTGGCGTTCAACACCTTGCGTCTCCAGCTTCCACCCAGCCCGCTGCGCGCCCATTTCGTGCGCGCCCAGGTGAAGGTGCGCAAATACCATGACGGCGGCCATGCGGTGTTCCACGGACAGCGATGCCTCGGCCGTTACGACGACGCTGGTGTGTTGAAGGAAGATGCTCTCAAGGTTGCCTGATTTGCCGCCAGTGCGACCGCCTTTTTGTCCCGGGGCATGCCCCGGGACAAAAAGGAAACAAGCGGACAATTGATGTGCTACATAAACCGGACAACTTAATTAGCTATCGACAGTTATTCAACAGTGTGTCGACGGCGACTTGACAACTTGATATGTTCGAAATCCCTATACATGATCTGTGTTGGTACCAGTTTCGCGAAAGCGATAATAACTTCTATTGCCGCTGCTGTTCAAATTTGTTATTACCATTTTCGCGAAAGTGATAATAACAGCCGTGCAGCAGATTCCGCATACCTACCAGACGCTTTACAGCGAGCTCGCGCAGCGGTCGCTCGAAGCTACGTTTTCAAGCGAGTTCAAAGTTGCAGGCCGCTTCGTCAGCGCCGAGGTGAAGGGGCGCAGATACTGGTATTTCGATCTGTCTGACAGGAAGGGCGGCAAGAAACGGACCTATGTTGGGCCTGTCGACGATCCCGAGATCACAAAGCGTGTAGAATCTTTCAAGGACCTGAAAGCCGACGTACGTGAGCGGCGCAAACTGGTTTCAACTCTCGTCCGCGAGGCCTATTTGCCGCGGCCGGAAAGACAGACAGGCGAGATCGTGCAGGCGTTGGCCGAGGCCGGCTTCTTTAGGCTGCGCGGTGTCCTGGTAGGTAACGTCGCCTATCAGTGCTATTCGGCCGTGCTCAGCGTTCGTCTTCCCGGCACGGCAATGGTCACAGGCGATGCGGATTTCGCCCAGTTCCATTCGATCTCCGTCGCTGTCGAAGACCAGATGCCGCCGGTACTCGAGACATTGAAGATGGTCGACCAGACATTCAGGGAAATCCCGCATCAGGCTGACGGCCGCTTCACAACGCAGTATGTGTCCCGATCGGGCTATAAGGTCGAATTCTTGACGCCGAACCGCGGTTCCGAAGACTATGGCGGTCAGCCGGCCCCAATGCCTGCATTCGGCGAAGCCGCGGCCCAACCGCTGCGATTTCTTGATTTTCTAATCTATCAGCCGATCCGTGCGGTACTTCTTTACGGCGCCGGAGTAACCGTGAATGTCGCTACTCCCGAGCGGTACGCTATCCATAAACTGATCATCGCCGATCGCCGGCGAATGGATAATGACGGAACCGCGAAGGGCAGAAAGGACCTAGCCCGGGCTATCTCCATCATGGAAGTGATGATCGAGCAGCGGCAGAAAGAAGACCTAGCCGACGCATATATGGAAGCCCTCGACCGCGGACCGGCCTGGAAAGAAGCGATCCGTAAAAGCATAGGTCAGATAGAGGACGAAGTCCGCCAGCGCATCCAATCGGCACTTGTGGACGGCATCAGAAAACTGGAGCGGGATCCTGCCGAGTACGACCTCAAGGATGTGGTCGCAATTCCGTAGGGATAGTTCGTATGCACGCCGAATAACAGTTAACGGGCGACAGTGCATTGAAAATGGAGCTTAACCGGTTCGCAAAGGAAAATCCGAAGCCATCGATTTATCTTAACTTCACCCCCGCTATGCCGGGGCCTCAAATTTCGCATGTGACGGGGATTATTAGAGAGTTTGGGTTAAAGACTTATCTAATCGGTCGCGATAATCCAAACTTTGACCATACGTCGCCAGAGTAGCCATCCAAGTCTTGGGTTTGGCAAGTATAACATTCCCAAATCTTAGAACATAAATTGTCATCGGACATATTGGTTAGCGGCCGGAGACTTCGACCTTTATCGCCTTACCGAGCCGAGCGGCTGCTATTCAGGCCTCTCCCCCCACTGAGTATATTCCGAGTCTGCTTCGGTTGAGCAACTCAACCTAGCTTCGAAGCTGAAAAGAGCGGCAGCCCGGAGGAAATAGCCCAATGAGTATCGTCACGCGAGCAGCTGGTGCGAATTCAGACGAAAAGCGCCCTATTCCCCACCCAAATTACGAGGGTCATTGGAATGCCGACGGCTCAGCCAACGCCCATGCGCCCAAATGGGCGAAATATCGAGCCATGATGGTTGGCGAGTTCCCTTCGCCCTTTCGTGGCCAGAAGGACGAACTCGCCCATCAAATCAAACATTTTGTCGAGAAGATCGACAGATTGCGACCTGAAATAGGCGGTCCAGCCTATCTCGGGACAAAACCTGCGTTGACCTATATCTACCCGGACGTAAAGAACATTACGGTCCGCCAAGAGATGAGCAAGATCGACGATGTCATCGACGATGTCATCGAACTTTACCAGGGTGCTGCGAACATCGGCAGCCCGCTCGCGATGTTCAATGTGGTGCCGCAGCCAAATACCGCGGCAATTATCGCATCGATGCTCGGTCAGGTGTTTCCTAGCAATTACCTGGAAGAAGAGACCGCCTGGAACGTTGCGCGCGCCGAACTCGAATCAGGCGGCATGTTGGCCAATCTATTCGGCTGGAACCCGATCGAAGCCGGCTGCTTGTATACCTATGGCGGCGCAGGCTCCTTTACTTACGGCACGAAGTACGGCCTCACGCGAGTATTGCCGAATGTACGCAAGACCGGCGTTCGCACTGACGCCAAAATCATCTGTTCTCAGCAGGCCCATTATGTCCAGCAGACAGCAACCGACTGGCTGGGCGTCGGCATGGACAATATCGTTCATGTGCGCACCGACGAGGCGAACGAGATGGACGTCGGTCATCTGGAAGAAATTCTGAAAGACCTTACGGCTAGAAAGATTCCAGTGGCCACGATCATCTGTACGATGGGCACAACCGACGCCAATGCATTCGATCCGATCGCTAAAGTGCGGAAACTCATTGATAGATACCCGAACCCGGCGGGTTTCGGTAAAGCCATCCTATATGCCGACGCAGTATGCGGTTGGTCTTGGATCTATTTCAAAGACTATGACTTCGAGAGCAACCCGCTAGGCTTTTCCAATCGTATCCTTCCGATCGTGAAACGTAACGGCCAGGCTATGGCGGAACTCAGTCATGCCGACGCAGTCGGCATCGATTTCCACAAGCTGGGCTGGGCGCCGTATGTCAGTAGCTGCTTTATGTATAAAAACGCGGCCGAGTTTGAGTCTATCCATCGGCGCGACGGTGGCACCTACCTGCAGGCACGCGGCGCCTACAACCCGATGTACTATTCGCTCGAGGTATCCCGCGCGCCATCGGGCGCGCTCGCAGGTTGGGCAACGCTGAAGTACTTCGGCAAGGAGGGCATGCAGGCCATTCTCGGCGGCATCCTGGAATCCAAATACTATTTGCTCGACCTGATCGGCAGCCATCTCGACATGATCTGCGTCAACGAGGAAGATTCAGGCTTCGTAACGCTTTTCCGTGTCTATCCGAAAGGGACCGACGCTAAGGCTCAGTATAAGAGGGAGCTGAACGATCCCGCGTCACGGGCCGATCTGCTCAAACACAATAAAATGACAGAAACTATAGGAAACAAACTGTTCAAATGGTATCGCGAGGGCGACAAGGTCGAGGGTCACTACACACCCTATATGAGCTTTACCACCGGCTTTCGTACCACCGCATACAATCGCGACGAGAAAGATCCGGAAGCGGTTGTCTATGCGCTGAAATCGTTTCCAATGAATGTTGCGATCTCACCAGAGACCATGAAGTGGGTTTTGCATTGCGTTCATGCAGCGCGTGACGAAGTCCTCAAACCCTAGCCGACAACTTTAGATCAGAACATCCGGGCCGGTCCCGCCAGTCCAACGGCAACGCATCCCCACTTCGTCGTAACTAGGGCATGGGCGGGCCGGCTCAGGCAGCGACGGTTGTCTAATCAGTAAATGCGCCCAAGTGTCGGGCTCTTTAGTGTTCGTTACGGATGCCGCCATTGGGTCGAAACGTTCCGAGAATTACCACCTCGCCAAGAGTCCCCATACCAGTTTGCGCAATTTGGCAGGTTCCTCCGATCGCGGATCCCGAAAAATCAATTTCGGACTTCTCGATTGAACTGCGGTCGCCGTCGAGCAAGCTGGTAGCCACTGGAGTTGTCCGCATCCGGGTCGCTCCGACGATTTCACCGCGACCGTCACCTACGCCCACGAGTTCGGCGATCCAGCGACCTCGGCTTTCAACCGGTTTGGCCGCTTTTGGGAACAGTTCGAGAGATATTTCTGTTGGAGACTTCAGCACCAGATAGCGCGCCGTATCGTCGTCGGACACAAGGATATTCGTGGTGAGCCGCACTTTCCAGCCGATCGGGCACTACAACGCCAACCACAAGGCGACGTGGTTCGATTCGACTGCTTTGGCCGGAAGAGCAGCTTTGGCGATTTGTGGGCTGGTGGGCGTTATTTCGCTGGAGGTCGGGTCGAGTGCCTATGCCCTTCCCGCCGGCGGGACAGTTGTGGCTGGCACCTCGAGCATTGTCGGCGCCAAGGGCGCGGTCACGATTGACCAGTCCAGCCAGAATGCCGTGATCAATTGGCAGAGCTTCAGCATCGGTCAGGGCGAAGCCGTAACCTTCCAGCAGCCCAACAGCAGTTCGGTTGCGCTCAATCGCGTTCTAGGGGGGGATCCCTCGAATATACTGGGGAGCTTGTCGGCCAACGGCAAAGTCTTCCTGGTAAACCCCAACGGCATTCTTTTCGCCAAAGGCGCGCAGGTGAATGTCGCCGGGTTAGTCGCATCGACTCTCGATATCACCGATGCTGTCCGAACGTCACCGCCCGGAAGATCCCCCGCGACGTGAATGAGGATTCCCGGGACGTGGCTCGCGCTCTTGCCGCGACGCCCGAATACGAACGGTCGAGGCATCGCCGCAAGAAGGTCGAAATGCTCTTTGCCCACCTCAATCGCATCCTACGGCTAGGACGCCTGCGGCTGCGTGGCCCTTCTGGCGCACGCGACGAGTTCCTGCTCGCAGCCACCGCGCAAGAACCTCAGAAAGCTGGCAAAACTCCGCCCCCTGCCTACGCCAATGCCTATGGCTTTGACTTAAAGGGGGCCGCTGCCGCCAAATAGGCGGCTACTGGCTCCAAGACTAAGGAAGCCCAGCCGGATCGAGGCGGATCGTCAGACCCAGGATCGGAAACACGCCCTCATTGCGACTTAATCAACAATATCGGCGCAATGTTGCCACAAACGTCGAGTTGCGAGCCGGAATACCGCGCAATTCCTCGTGCGGTGATGAGCCAATCAAGATGGTCTCGTGCCTCCGCAACTAACTTATTGGAAACCTTTTATTTCAGATCTGGAGCGCCATTGTCTTTCTTTGGATTGGTGGGTCGGGAGGGGGGCGATCGAGCCCTATCTTATTGATATCACACGAGAGAAGCTCAGTAGGCTGCCAGTGTAACCCGCTGATATCATTCACCGCTCTCGTTCCTGCGAGGTCGCCAATTCAAAAGCGGCGGCTATATTGATAATGGTCTGAAAGGTCGTCCGGGCTTTATCGAGCGTGTTTACATCGCCCGGGCGTTAATTGACCTGGATCAACTCCTAGTCGGATGCCAGCCCTTAAGTTTGTTCTTAGGGATGAAAAATAATGGGCAATTCGGCCAAATCTGATCGAATTTCGTCGTTGTGAATGATTCGTAGTTGCGAGTTGCGAATAATTCTCATATGCACTTGGCTGCTCTTCCCCCTGGTTGCTCAATCGTACCCGTTTCCATTGGATTTAATGTGAGCCTCAACAGACTTCTCAATAGCAGTTTGAAATTTCGCCTGTGGAATCGGTCTTACCGAGCCGTCGGCGCTACTGCCATTTGTCTGACCTCCGCGTTCGGCGCGAACAAAGCTGTCGCGGGCAGCGACGAGCCGCCGCCTACCGGAGAAGGTGTCGATGCCGCCAAAATGGAAACGATCACCGTTACAGGGGTTCGGGAGGATAATACCGGTGCAAGCGCCATAAACTCACCTCAAGCGATCAGTACGATCACGCAGCAGACCATGCAGCAGCAGGCAACGACGCGACTGGAAGACGCGCTTCGCAACGTTCCGGGTATTACATTAAATAGCGGCGAGGGCGGCGCACACGGCGACGCAATCAATCTGCGCGGCTTCCCGCTCACAGACGGATTTTTCCTGGACGGGGTTCGGGACCCCGGCAGCTATGCCCGCGATAGCTTCGATGTCGAATCGATCGAAGTGCTGAAAGGACCATCGGCCATCCTGTTCGGCCAGGGATCGGCAGGTGGCGTTATCAATCAAACCAGCAAGATGCCGCGGCTTGCTCCAATTCTGGGAGCGACAGCGGAGCTCGGCTCGAACCAAGAGTTTCGTGGGACTGCCGACATCGATCAACCGTTCGGAGATTCCGCCGCGCTGCGTCTGGCGGTCATGGGCGAAAAATCGAGCGTCACGGATCGCGATAACGTTCGTAACGCCCGCTGGGGCGCAGCCCCCTCGCTCTCCTTCGGGATAGGCGAACCGACATCGCTTTCCCTCAGCTATTTTCATCAGCAGGAACATGACGTTCCCGACTATGGAATTCCTTTTTTATTCGACGCACCAGCACCTGTGCCGCGCAACAGCTATTATGGACTGCGCAGCGATGACGTAACTGAAACCGACGTCAATATTCTGACGGTGCGAGCATCGCACGCGTTCAACGACGCGGTAACGCTTACCGACTCGTTCCGCTATGGCAACTACTGGTCGAACTATCGTGTGACCGCCCCGCATTTCGGCGACGATAATACCGATGGCGACGGAGAGCCGCCACTGCCCGCTCCTGGGGATCCGCTCAGCGAAATTGAAGTGTTGCGCGACCGCCCCAGTAGCGAGGGCACCGAGACTAGCCTCGTCGATCGGGTCGACGTGACCGATAAGTTCGATACCGGCGGATTCGCCCATGCTTTCGTAGGCGGAGTGGAAATCGGTCGTCAGACCTCAGATCTGGTCCGCTTCGACAATCAGATCGATCAGATCGCCCCTGCCTTGCTTTTGGCCCCGAACCCTAATGAAGCATTTCCGGGCACCCAAACAGCGATCGCTGCTCGGCCGAGCACGACGGCCGACACGCAAGCTGCCTATATCATCGATACCATTCAGCTAACCGAACAATTGAGTGCGATCGGAGGTATGCGCTTTGATCGTTTTGCCGCCAGTTTCGACGAGCCCATCAGTGGCGCGCATTTCAATCGTACCGATACGGCCTGGAGTCCCCGCGCAGGACTTCTGTTCAAGCCTATGGAAACACAGACCTATTACATCTCCTACAGCCGATCGTTCGACCCCTCCGCCTCCTATCTGACGCTGGCGCCCGACAATGCGAGCCCGGCGCCTGAGAGAGCCAAGACCTATGAGATCGGGGCCAAGTACAACTGGCTTGGCGGGCAGCTCTTCACGACAGCCGCACTATTCCGGACCGAACTGACCAATGCACGCATATCAGACCCCGACGATCCAACGCTGCAAGAACAAGCGGGGCAGAACCAGCGGGTCCAGGGCGCAGAGTTCGGAATTAACGGCTATCTGACTGAGCATTGGGAGATTGCTGCAGGATATACGCTGCTTGATCCCAAGATCACGTCGTCGACGATAACCGGAGAAGTCGGCAGGCTTTTGCCCAATACAGCCCGCGGCACCGCAAATTTATGGGTGACCTATGAATCCGATGATGCGTGGCGGATCGGGGCCGGCATGAATTATGTCGGACATCGTTTCGCGGACACACTGAACGCAGTCAATATACCCGGCTATATCGTTTGGAACGCAATGCTCGGCTATAAAATCACTGACGATATCGACCTTCAATTCAACATCAAGAACATTACCGACAGATATTACTACGACGCGTCCTACTATGCCGATCCGGCGGAGAACCACGTTATTCCTGGCCCTGGGCGTACCTTTACCGTAACCACCAGTTTCCGATTCTAACCTAGATGCTTATCCATATTCCCAAGGTTCTGACCGACGTGCAGGTTGGCATATGCCGCGAGCGGCTCGCACAGGCGGACTGGCGCGATGGCCGAGCGACTGCCGGGCCACAATCTGCGCAAGTTAAGGCGAATTTGCAGATCGATGAGGGATCCGCTGAAGCGCGCGAACTGGGCAAAACTATAGTCGGCGCGCTTGAGCGCAACTCCCTGTTCATCAGCGCCGCTCTACCCCGGTTTGTCTATCCGCCTCTATTTAATCGATATGAGTCCGGCATGTCTTTCGGCACACATATCGATAATGCAATCAGGCAGGTGCCCGGTACCGTCGGCCGGATTCGCACAGATGTCTCGGCGACATTGTTCCTTAGTGCGCTGGAGGACTACGAAGGCGGTGCTCTTGTCGTCGAGGATGCTTATGGCGCCCATAAGGTGAAGCTACCGGCCGGGGATATGGTGCTATATCCGGCGACAAGTCTGCATAGCGTGTCGCCGGTTACGTCCGGCGTCCGGTTGGCCGCCTTTTTCTGGGTACAAAGCATGGTGAAGGACGATGGCGAGCGCGCTCTTCTGTTCGATCTTGACAGTGCGATCCGCGATTTGACGGCGGCCGAGACCGATGGCCCGGCAATCGTCAAGCTGACCGGCTGCTATCACAATCTCCTGCGCAAATGGTCGGAGATGTGATGGCGTGGAGATGGCTTCGGGGACATCTCGGCGGCAATAAGACCGCACGCCGTACGCGTGGCGGCGCGGCCGTTGATCCTACCAAACTATTGAAAATGAACGCCTCGGAACTTCGCGCCCTATTGGCAGACAATCCAGCCAACGCAGAGCTATGGGTACGCGCTGCAGCGGAGCGCGGCCTAGCCGCTGCGCAGGTGCGCCTGGGGCGCATGATGCTCGAAGGCATCGGCTTACCCAAGGACGAAAAGCTGGCGCTCAGCTGGTTTAAGACCGCTGCGCGCGCGCATGACGCCGACGCGATAAACATGGTGGGGAGATGCTACGAGAACGGATGGGGAGCCGCGCCTGACTCGCGCATTGCTGTCGATTGGTATCGCAAGGCTGCGGACGCCGGGCACGAATGGGCCCAGTACAATCTTGGCCATATGCTGCTGGACGGAAATGGTACAGCGGCCGATCCTGAGGAAGCCTTATTTTGGTACTGCAAGGCCGCAGGGCAAGGGCATGTACGCGCAATGAACTTGGTGGCCCGGTGCCACGAAGAGGGTTGGGGCGTCGCCCGCAACTCCGCCGCTGCCCGGCGATGGTACCGCGCCTCAGCGGAGGGCGGATATTTCCGTGGACAATATAATTGGGCGACGATCTTGCAGGGCGAGGGCCGTTTCGACGAAGCCGAACATTGGTTCCGGAAAGCCGCTGCAGCAGGAACCCCCCAAGTTCGGCGAGCTATCGAACGGAGATCGTTGGTAGCGATTGCGAAATCGTGTTCAACGATGAATCCGCTGCCCAGTTCACCGAATCTCGCGCGAGAAGCC
>PLTD01000222.1 GCA_003165335.1 Rhodospirillales bacterium
GGGCACCCCGACCGACAGCGACTACACCAGCAATGCTCACCTATTCAATTTTAATTTTACCTCATCCGACGGCGCCTTTGCGGTCACAGGACAGCTCACCACCGCTAACTCGCTTGATGCGGTCGGAGGATATGACATCACTGGCATTTCGGTATCTGTCACGGGACCGAACGGTGCGGCGATAAGCAGCCTCGTAAATAATCCCAGCCCTTCAGCCGAGTCGATAAGTCCAGACGGCGTCTTCATTTACGACAACGTATTGCTTGCGAACAGCAGCCCCTCACTTGACTACGGCGGCATCCTGTTCACGTCTAACAATCTTGAATACAATATATTCTACCAAAACGGCACCTATCAGCTTATCGAGACCCTCAGTCCTCACGGGACTGCATATGCTGGACAAGACGGTACGTTCACCATCTCCGCAGTTCCTGAGACCAACCCGATCACGGTCACGGCGACCGACGCCCATGGTCAGGCGATCAGCGAGAGCTTCCATCTTGCCGTCGGCGACAGCGGGCCGACCGCGACCGCGATCCCGGACCAGAGCGCCTATGAAGGCCAGGCCTTCGCGCTCAACGTCTCCAGCCACTTTGCCGCTCCCGCGGCAGGCGACGCCCTGACCTTCTCGGCCGCGTTGCCGACCGGCCTCAGCATCGACGCCCATACCGGCATCATCTCGGGCACCCCGACCAGCAGCGACGTAGGCAATGACCCGGTCACGGTTACAGCGACCGACGCCCACGGTCAGGCAATCAGCGAACAACTGAACCTGGCGGTGGCCGACAACAACGACACATTTTTCATCGCTTCGCACAGCGGCAATATATCGATCACAGGCAGCCCCAACTGGACCGACGCTGTCGACCTTCACAATGTCGGACCGACCGCGAATTTCAGTATTGCGGAATTGGCTCCAGATGGCCATGTCGTCCAGAGTTGGACAGGCTTAGTCGTTGATGGATCAGCGCACTCCGATCACAATATCACGCTTGCTCAAGGTGACCATGCCCTGATCACTGTCAATCATCTCGACGGAAGCGCGAGCGATCATATCGCTCTTCAACAAATCGACCACATCAAATACTGAGATTAAAATCCTCACGACTTGAGTGAGGCGATTTTGGTTTTTCGGCCTGCGCCGGGTGCCGTCTAAAAACACAGTCAGGCACGGAAGAGGCCAACAAAACCTCTTAAGCATGCGGCGATGAAACCGCAATTTCACTGAGAATGCAATTGCGGCAGACGACGTTCGTCCGTATCAGCCGCGGCTGCAAGCTTGCGCGATCGGTATAGCTTTAGAACACCTTGGCACGTCTCTATGTTAAGAACGAAAAACGCGTTTTTCATACCATCGAGGTCTTGCGAAGAGATGCGATAATTCGGTGCGGTTAGAAACAGCACCGACATCGCGGTCTCCCAGGAAAATCCGAGAGCTTTGGTCAGGATCATCACCGTTTCCCGGCTCTTGTCGATCAGTGCCCGCTCAACTACGTCGACCGGCAATGAGCACAATAATGACAATCCGGCAGTGACTTCCTCGAATTTATGGGCCTGAGCGTATTCGAAAATCTTGTTCTCATCCAGATTTCCGTAATGCTTCTCTTTGGCCACCGCCCTTTTAGCATCGAAATAGCTTTTTGACGCCGGCCCGAATTTCGACTGCAGCGCGCCCGTAACATCCGTCACCAGCGTCTGGACCTCGCTAATGGCGTCGGGGCGCTCGCTTTCCAGTTTCTTTTTTACGTTGTTCGATGCCTTTGCGATCAACTGCTGGAAGAGATGCCTGGGGATGTCTTTGCGGCGGTCGAGTTGCTCGAAGAGAATCGAATCATTCTCGGAGCGCTTGATCATGGCCAAAGTGCCAAACTCCGAAAACCGCGCGCCGTCGTTAGCCGCGACAGAGCGTACAACCTCCCTATTCCCACGAGTCACAAGCACATCCGTCACGTCCTCGCTGATGGCCTTCCGCTGCGATATTGCCAGTAGATGTGGTTGGCCTTTCGACCTGGCATTGGCGACCAGGGTTCGAGCGTCGAGTCGCTCGGAGTAGCGAAGAACGGGACCCGCGACGTCGATTGAGTCATCGAAGGCTAGCTTTTTGATAATAGCTGTGGGCGCATTGCCGGCGCGAGCAAGTCGTTTTGCCAATTGGACGCGGGCAGCCGCGGCAATATCTCGCTCCAGGAGGCCGATCACCTCTCCGAACATCCAGATCTCTTCGTCGGTATACTGGCCGGCGATCAACAGATCGGTGGCATACGACAACGCGCGCTGGCGGCTCTCAACCGATCCCTGCGACACCGCGGCTTCCAGTTCGTGCAGAAACGACATCTGCGATGCTCGCCTAAATTTCAGGCACCAAAAGAATGGGTAGCTATTGCAAATAGATAACTAGCGTCCTGGGACCAACGATTGGCCCGCTAAAATCTCGTCTACCGGCCGGTCGCCGGGGCTGCAACACTTGGACCTATAACGACAGAACACAGGATATCGTCAATTTCTTAAAAGATCTTGCAACGCATTGGCGGAACGTATGTCGGGCAAAGTTGATGATGTAGAGGGGTCCCGATTATCGTGAAAATCGGCAGCGGCTCATTACCGAGGCCGTGCCGCCGAGGTACTCTTTGCACTCCTGCGATGTTCAGGCAATTCGAGACCGGCTGGACTAGGACTGGCTGGGCCCGGCGACCGGGCCTTGCGCTGCAATATCCCCGAGCGATCTTCAATCGCTAGTTGTCTTTCTTTGGCGCTCATGAGCGCGCGACGAATATTCGGCCACCGCCCAGCCGGCCGGGCGAACCATCATCGATTCCCCAGCGGCATCCATGGAAGGCGGAATCCCAGGATCGTTCCCGGCACGTTGCCACGCAGGGATGATCAGATTTGCTTTCCAGTAGAACCAATCTTGAGACGACGGACCTCCCGCCCTCGCCGAGACTATCCAGCTCGGACGGATCGATGTACACATCGAAGGCAAGGCAGCGCACGAGGTCGCCGATGGTTCACCGTTGTCCGTCCCGCCCGCCGCGGTCCACCCATCCATGAATGAACCGGGTTAGGATGTTTCCTCACCGCACTATCACCGATTGATCGCGGGGCCGCAGCTGCTGTTGGCTTTCGCTCTGCGGTAGATCCTCGAGCCCGGCCCGGCCTCTGGGAGCAAAGAACGCTGACCTCGGCGTACGAGCAATCGAATCTGACGACCGACTATTTCGTTTTTCGCCGATTAATGTTAAGGTATTCTCGCTTGGAATAGGAGATTTTATATGAGCGAACGGATGGACCCGGCCTGCTCTTTTAATCGACTTTTTTTTGGCGTTTTGCTTATCACCAGCCTGTTTTCATTCATCGAACCTCTTCAAGCCGAACCGGCTGACGATGCAAGCATTGCCACAAATCTGGCCGACATGCTCCGTGCGGCTCGCCAGGTCATTTCCAGCAACCAAGCCCGCATTAACGATCCAAATCTCGGCGACAAAGGCTTAACCGGCCAGGTCGTGCTGCAGCAGGCTGTCGAGATCTTCAAGAAGGCGACGGGAACGGATCCGAGCAGCATCGACCCGACATCGCGCTTCGGCAGACTCATGCATGCGCAGATGGACGCCATCGTCGAGGCCACCGACGCCAATCAGGCAACGATCAATGCCAAGGGTGTCGGGTTCAAAGGGTTTATTCCGGCGGTCTTTGCCCGGCTGGTAAACGAGTCATTCGAGAACCACGCCCGGAACGAAGCGCAAATCAAGGTGACGGCTCCCGAACAACTGGTAAGGAATCGCAAATCGCGGCCCGATCAGTGGGAAAGTGAAGTTATCCGCGTCAAGCTTCTTCGAGAGGACTGGCCGCGCGGGCAAGCCTATGCCGCTGAAGTCGAGACAAAAGGACGAACCGCGTACCGGATGATGATGCCGGAGTACTATGCGAACTCATGCCTGAGTTGTCATGGATCGCCGAAAGGCGAAACCGACGTTACCGGCTATCCCAAGGAGGGAGGTAAAGAGGGCGATCTCGGCGCTATTATCAGCGTTACGCTCTTCAAGCAGTAGCGCGTCATGCGGAGGTTTCCCCAACCACCATGTGTTCGGGTTCTATCTGGACGCAGGGACAGACGGTGGGCTGCAGAGCCCGCGGCGAGGTCTCGCGAGTGATGTTGTCCCGCCTCACCATTCGCGCCAGGCTCGTTGTTTTGTCGGGCGCGCTGCTGTGCATGCTGATCGCAACCAATCTATATCTCATTCGGACCCTTGCAAAAAACTCGACCGCCGTTGCAGCCGAAACCGAGCTGAGCGGCATCATCGAATCGGCAAACGGCGCGCGCATTGCGTTCGGCGAAATGCGCTATTGGCTCACCGACCTGGCGGTGAGCCTGCTCACCCCTTCAGAACGCAGCGCTGCGGCGGCCCGCAGCCGGATGAATGGCTATCTCGATCAGCTGGCGCTACGAAAGCCCAAGCTGGTGGCGGAGATTCGCAGCGAGCGCGACGAATTCGAGAAATCCGCGAACGATGCCGTGGAGCAATACACCAATGACAAGCGCGTCATCGGCAATTCGCTGCTGGCGCAGGCTCGCCATCACAGCGTCAAGGTCGACGAGCTGCTGACTTCGCTCATCGACGAGTTGCGAGGGGACCTTGCGGCCGAGCGCGACGGTATCATCAATGATGTGACTGCGGCGACGAACAGAACGCTCATCGCCGATTTCTTCATCCTGGCTTTGGGGTTTGCGCTGACATTCGTGATTTTGCGTTCGATCGCGGTCCCCCTTCACCGCCTGGTCGGCGCGATTGACGGCCTTAGCGCCGGCGATCTGTCGGTAGCGATTCCCTCCGCAGGGTCTGACGAGATCGGAGCCATGGCGCGCACCCTTGCCCTGTTTCGCGACAGCCTCAGGGAACGCGACCGCTTCGCGGCCGAAGCCGAGGCGCAGCGAAAGACCGTAGCTGCCGCCATCGCCACAATCTCGGAAGGCTTCGTGCTGTACGATTCAGACGATCGGATCGTCCTGTTCAACGACCAGTTCCGAGCCATTTACCCCGGCCTTGCCGACATCATCCAGCCGGGAACGACCTTCGGAGAAGTGCTTGAAGCAGTGGTTTCGCGTTCGCTGGTCGACCTTGGCAGCCAAAGTCCGCAGGACTGGATGGCGGAGCGGCTGGCACGGCGCGAGCATTCCGGAGGCTTCGCCGAATACAGGTACGGTGGCCGCTACGTCCGCATCAGCGAGCGCCGCATTCAGGGCGGCGGGACCGTCGCGGTCTACTCCGACATCACTGAACTGCGGCGACACAACCTTGAACTGGAGGAGGCACGCGAGTTATCGGAAGTCGCCAATCGGACCAAGAGCCAGTTCTTGGCCAATATGAGCCACGAATTGCGAACCCCCCTCAACGCCATCATTGGTTATAGCGAGATCCTACAAGAAGACGCTGCTGAAGGCGGCCAGGACCAGCTGGTACCCGACCTCAAAAAAATCGAAAGCGCCGGGCGTCACCTGCTGGGACTAATCAACGATATCCTCGACCTTTCCAAGGTCGAAGCCGGCAAGATGGAAGTATTCTTGGAGGAGGTCGACCTTGCGTCGCTCCTCGAGGAAGTCGCGACGATCATAAGGCCCCTGGTGGCTAAAAGCGGCAACGCGCTCGAGCTTGTCGTGGCAAAAGACATCGGCAGCATGCGCACTGACCGCACCAAACTGAAGCAATGCCTTCTTAACGTCCTCAGCAATGCCAGTAAATTCACCCAAAACGGCAAGCTGACACTCGCAATCGAACATACGGGTCGCGCGATGGTCCGGATGATGGTTTCGGATACGGGAATTGGTATGAGCACGGAGCAACTTGCCCGGCTGTTTCAAGCGTTCAGCCAGGCCGATGCGTCGACTACCAAGAAGTACGGCGGAACCGGCCTTGGTTTAGCCATCACGCGGCATTTTTGCCAGTTGCTTGGCGGCGACATCTCGGTTGCGAGCCGGGTCGGGGAAGGATCCACCTTCACTATCACCATTCCCGACCAAACGGCCGCGCTGCCGCGGTCAGAGCCCTCAATCGGGCTACCTGCGGAGCCGACAACCAACCCGCAGGAGGAAAGCGACAGGATCACGGTGCTGGTTGTCGACGACGACGCCGCCTCAAGGGATTTGCTAACCACAAGTCTCCGGCGCGAGGGTTACCACACCGTCCAGGCGCGCGGCGGTGATGAGGCGCTGGAGCTTGCCCTCAAGCTGCGGCCGGACGCGATCACGCTCGACGTCCTGATGCCCAAAACCGATGGTTGGGCCGTGCTCGGCGCGCTTAAGGCCAACCCCGCACTTTGCGACATTCCGGTTATCATGGTCACGGTGGCGCCTGATCGAGGCATTGGTTTGTCGCTGGGAGCGGCCGAAGTCATGACCAAGCCGGTTGATCGCGCGGAATTAACCTCGCTGCTGCGCCATCTCCTTTCTCGCGACGGTCCCATTCTTCTCGTCGAGGATGACCTGGCGACCCGCGACACGGTGCGTAGTACAATTGAAAAAATGGGCCTAACCGTCGCGGAAGTCACCAATGGACGGCTGGCCCTTTCCTGGCTCGCCGAAAATCCGGCACCCGCGTTGATCCTGCTCGACTTGATGATGCCGGAGATGGACGGTTTCGAGTTCCTTGACACCTTCAACAGTCGCGCGGACTGGCGTCATGTGCCGGTGGTGGTCATTACCGCCAAGCAGTTGACGGAAGCCGAGCGCGGCCTTCTCGCAGTGCGGACAGTCATCCAAAAAGGCGATTCAATCGACAGGGATATTGCAGCAGCGATTGCCAAAGCGGTAGGCCGACGTCCTGCTCCGGCCGATATCGAGATGTCATCGTCAAGCGATGACGGGATGGTGGTCTGATGGCGAAGATACTATTGGTTGAAGACAACGAGATGAATCGCGACATGCTGTCGCGCCGCCTTCTCCGCAAGGGATATGAAGTCGTGATGGCCGTCGATGGCGAACAGGCAGTCGCCATGGCCCAAAGTGAGAAGCCGGATTTGATTTTGATGGATATGAGCTTGCCGGTGATTGATGGCTGGGAGGCGACACGGCGCGTTAAGGAGGCCCAGGGATCTTCCCATATTCCAATCATCGCGCTCACGGCACACGCCATGGCGGGCGATCGAGAGCGGGCGCTTGACGCCGGGTGCGACGACTACGATACGAAGCCGATTGAAATGCCGCGTCTGCTTGAAAAGATCGACGCTCTCCTGGCACGCGCCTAAGGTATAATCATGCCGGTTCGGATTTAACGTGACGGACCCAGACCAGCGCCTCAAACGCGCGCGCACCGCCTTCGTTCGCCAGGAATTTGCCGCGCCGCTCGCCACCATTCTGGAACTGGCCGAACTCCTGATCGAGGATGCCCGCCGCGGCGGAGACGAATCACTGGTCTCGGACCTTGAACGTATCCATTCGGCCGGCCTTTTGCTCCGAGAACAGCTTGGCCGGCTGGTCAGTCTGGCCACGCAAGGCTCATTGGCCGGAGACGATTCTGCCGCGCTCAGCACCTCACTCCGACATGATCTGCGGACTCCGCTCAACGCCGTCAAAGGTTATGGCGAATTGATTTTGGAGGATGCGCGCGAAAGCGGCCGTGAAGATTTGTCGGGCGATATCGCAACCATCATGGCGGCAGCCGACCAATTGCTTGGGCAAATCGACAATCTGTTTGGCTTGACCGACAAAGGAGATCTTGCGCTTTCAGATACATCTCCACTGGCCGGGATATCGCGTGACCTGGTCGGCGAGATCATGCGGTCAATCCAGCCGATAACGTCTAAACACCATTCCAACCTGCTGTCGGGCCGGATCCTTGTGGTCGACGACACCGAGGCTAACCGCGACCTTCTTTCGCGCAGGCTCCGGCGTCAGGGCCATACCGTGGCTACAGCTGACGGCGGTCGATCAGCCCTCGAGGCGGTGGCCAAATCCCAATTTGACCTCATCCTGCTCGATCTGATGATGCCCGATATAAACGGATTGGAAGTGTTGAAGCAGCTTAAGGCCAATCCGGTTGACCAACATATTCCGGTCATGATGATCTCGGCGCTGGACGAAATCGACAGTATCGTGCGTTGCATCGAAGCGGGAGCCGAAGACTACATTCCAAAACCTTTCGATCCCGTGCTGCTCGGAGCTCGAATTGGAGCGTCCCTTGAGCGAAAGCGGCTGCGCGATCGCGAACTGGCCTTCATCGACGAGTTGCGGGTCGAGAAAGGCAAGACCGAAGCGCTATTGCTGAACATTCTGCCGGCGACGATTGTAAGCCGTATTCGCAACGGAGACGTTGCGATCGCCGACAGCTTTTCCGATGCGACCATCCTGTTCGCCGATCTGGTGGATTTTACCACCCTTGCCGGCAAATGTTCGCCAGCCCGCATCGTTGACCTCCTAAACTCCCTGTTTTCGGCTTTTGATGCGCTGGCGAAGGAGTTCAAGCTGGAAAAGATCAAGACTATCGGCGACGCCTACATGGTCGCGGGTGGAATCCCGGAAGAGAGTCTTGGTCACGCGCATGCCGTCGCCGATATGGCGCTTGGCATGCTCGATGCGGTGCTCGAGACCGGCAAACGATTCGGCGAAACGCTCGAGGCGCGGATAGGAATCCATTCTGGGGAGGTAGTGGCGGGTCTGATCGGCCAGCATCGGTCGATCTACGACGTCTGGGGCGACACCGTGAACACAGCAAGCCGCCTGGAGTCGTCCGGGTTACCGAGTCGCATTCAGATCTCTGAAACAACCTATCAAAAGCTCAGGGATACATTCCATTGTGAATTCAGGGGACAAGTCCCTCTAAAAGGCAAGGGGATGATGCGGACCTATTTCCTGGGTGGACGCGTCAATAACCCGTCATGATAACGATCGGCAAAGGCCGATGGCATAGCCGGCGCCCGCCCCTGGCCTATGGCGCGCGCAGGACTGTATCGTTTTGCCTCGCGATCAGCGTTGGTCAACTGCGCCCGATGAGGCGGCGAGAGACAAAATCGAGCTCCTCCAGAAAACGCCCTTCGATTCATTCCTCATCAGGGGGCTTTGCGGCGGTCGAACCCCGAGCCTGGTCGTCGAGGGCTTCTCAGCAGCCTATGCTCCTGGCAACCTTCAGACACCCGGTTCAAGACCGGCCAGACTAGAATTGACGGCGGTCGACGACCGGGGCTTGCGCTGCAATCTCGTCTTTGCGCTGAGCCTCAATCGCCATTCGTACTTCTTTGGCGTTCGTCAGAGCACGACGAATATTTCGGTCTTCCGAGCTGCTATCGAATGTAATCAGTCGATTGCAATGCTGACAGTTCGTCTGGAACCCGTTACGGATGTGCTTCGCCCGCTCCCGAAACATCTGGAGACACTTGGTGCACTTGATTTTTACTTTTTCATCGATCATGAAACGGACTCAACCGCTTCAGCGACATTCGCCAAGACCAGGACCGTGGGGGTGACGTAACCCCGGAAAAGCTGCTCTCCCTGGCTCCACTCACAGATTACTGAACCGACGCTATCACGGCCGACCACAGTCATCTCCCGGTCGCTTTCAGAAATCCTTACGCGAGTGTCAGATTTCCATTGGGCATTCGTCATGATCGACCCGCTTGTTACGTCTATTCCCGCTCCCTGCGAGGATAGATCGCCAATTGTGCAATCGACAGCGTCGCGGTCAGGCTCAAATCGGCTTAACCCGAAACACGCCGCACCTGGCGTTGCCTCTCACTGTCATATTCGCAGCTTACGCTTGAATTGTAAGAACCGGATCAACGCCGACGCTTAGAACGGATGGTATATGGAAACGATTTGGTAACAAATTACGCCGGCACGAAGGGGCGCCGAATACAAAACCGCCCGTAGCGAGGATGCCGTCCAGGTCCGTGATGCTGCGGTCACCGTTGGAGGCAAACCCATATCCTTGAAGATTGCGCCCGAATGCTTCAGTCAGCACCTGCAATCCAAATCGGCGGGAGCGGCATTCGCCGCTCCAAACCAGCCCAAAACGCTAAGCCTTAACGAGGCATGTTTCGCGTAACTCGTCGAATGATTTCCGAAGCGCTGCAAGATCAAGCGGCTTTCTGAACGTCGCATGGACACGCAATCCGTTTTGTTCAGCCTGGCGCGTCGTCGACAGGAGCACATCATCCGGCATACCGCTGATGATCATGACCGGAATATCGCGAATCGGCGGCGGCGTTGGTTTCAGTCAGGGGCGACCACGTCGCGCATTGCTTGTTTCCGAAACACACAAAGCCGCCCGTGGGCGTTGGTTTTGTGTTCCCTTTCTCTGAGTTCTTTGGGACTACGCGCCCAAGACCCATTCGAGCCGCTGAACAACATCCACATCCAGCGCGCCGGCATTCCTATCGCAGCGAATCGTGCGCAACTGAGCGAGCGCCATGATCTTTGCAGCGACGGTCGGTCAGACCAGCGTGATAGACGAAAAGGCCGCCCAGAGGCGGCCTTTTTGCCTTTTTGACTCTCGCAGTAGTTTGACTCAGGCGGTGACTGCGGCCTTCATGGAGCGGCGGTAGCCCATAAATCCGAGGCCCATGAAGTCGAGGATCATCATGGCCCAGTTGGACGGTTCGGATCGCCGCCGTTGGTTTTGATGATGGGGGATCAGGCGGCCATCAATGCAGGCTTCGCCTTCCGGCGATAAGCCATGTAGCCCAAGCCAAGAAAGCCCAGAAGCATCATCGCCCATGTCGAGGGTTCGGGAACGCCGCCCAACAATTGCGCTTGGGTGTTGCTGCCGTCGATCGGGACAATCCCCAGCGCCCAACCCGTATCGTTTGCCTTAATCAGCAAGTCGCTGACGATGTAGCTCTCAACGGTCGTATCGGTTGAGGAAACAGCAATGTTGTACTCGATTCCCCAAATTGCCGCCTGGGCCGCGATCGCACCGTCCTCATTATTATGGAAATAGTCGTACCTGCCGATGTCCGCCAGTTGCCCCATGATGTTTGAGGTGGCTTCGGAAAGTTTGTTGCCCGCCCCGTCATACATCACCAACGTGGTCGCGTATGGGAGCGACTGACCACCGCCGACGTAGACGTCGTGGTTGAGGTCATCGCAAAATGTTACGATGGTGTTCCCGTTGGCATCAGTGAACAGGATTGGTGTCGTCCAAGGGTTGCCGTACCCCGCGACCGAGACGTTCCCGTAGTCGGGGTTACCTGTGCCGACGGTTGTGAACAGGAAAGTTTCGGCGGATGCGCCGAGGGTCGTAGATCCCAGTAATCCTGCGGCAAACAATATCGAGACAACTGAAGGCGCGAATTTCATTGACTACAACTCCACGCTACGCAACCAAACATGGTTAATATTAACTAATTTAAATATTACCACGCCATTTTAAATTAACGCAAGATTAATTTTCTGCGTTCGGCACGTTAATAAAATCCGGAGTGTTAAAATTCATAAGCGCTGGCTGGATATGGGGAAGCGTGCGCAGGGCTTGGATGATCCCGGCCAAAACTGGGGGCACGCCAAAGCCCGCTTACGCGGCTTGGAAGCCTAGTACTCCCTTTTCTTAAAGCGTGAGTCGCGATTCAAGACCGGAGGCTTGCCGAAACGAGAGAAGTCCATCTTTTGTTCAAAGGCCGTCGTGTCACTTATCTCTGATTCCGGGTACTAGCTCCGCGGACGGCGCGCGGATTGCGGTGCCCAACCGGCTAAGCTTCGAATTGTTCAGATCGACATTGTTCGACTGCTGTAGCGCCGACATCGATGCATCCAGGCGGCGGCACGAGTACTGCACAGTGGCAACCACCCTCCAAAGCCTTACACGGCAAGTCGATTGCGACACGGGTAAACCAAGCAAACGACATATCGCGGCTTGCGCTTTATCATTCGTAGTCTACTCTGAAACAGATATCAATATTGTTGAAATGATAGCGAATAGCGCTGACATAGCCATGAAGGACTTTGTGAGATGGACATGCACGGCATTGAACCGGAACATGCCGCGGAGCTAGATGGACTGCGATCGGTCCAGATGATGCTTTCAACGAAGACCACAAACGGCATAGGACGGACGATGGGATTCAGGGGCACGTCGGCCGAATTCGGCCGCGTTACGATGGAGGGCATCCCTACAGAGGCGTACTACAACCCGTACGGGACCGTGCACGGAGGCTACGCCGCAACGCTATTGGACGCAGCGATAGGCCTTGCGGTGCATACGACACTTCCGCCGGCGACCGGATTTGCAACGGTGGATTTGAAAGTTACGTACCTGCGGCCAATGACAAAGGACAGCGGCCCGGTGCTGGCAGAGGGTGTGGTCATCCATTCGGGAAAGCGCATAGTCGCCTCGGAAGCGAAATTGGTTGATCGCAACGGCAAGCTTTGCGCGCATGCGACCGCGACCTGCCTTATCTTCCCTTCCGCGAGCAAGGAGCTTCCCTGATTCGAACTTGTACAGCGGTGGATTTCGACAACCAGATCGTCACGATAACGACGGGTGCCACCGCAAATCGAGAAATGCGCGCCTAATCGATCGACGGTCTCCTCTTCTCGAGGTTGGACTTGATATTCGCAAGGGCGACGATTGCATCACTATCTATGCGGCGAGCCAATTCCTCGTTCACCGGCTGCGGCCGCGCAGGATTGTGGGCCGTTCGCGTGAAGCGAGTGAGGTTGCCCTTTTGTTCGAATGCGTAATGGATGATGATCGGTCCCAAGGCGTCGGTCGTCGTTTCCGCAGCCCATGAAAGCGGGCGGTCGCAAGCTGTCACGGTCCAGCGCAGAGTTGACTTTCTCTTCGATCCCCACTCCTCGGAGAACGTATCGCCTTCGCGTAACGGCCGGGCTGGGCCCTCAATAACGTGCGAGCTCGAAAGCCATTCTGGCCAGGAGTGCGGATTGGTCAAATAGTCGAATACGACCGGAGGGGATGCGCAGATGTCGACGGAATGGACCGTCCGAAAATCAAACGTCTCGACCATCTAAAAGTCCCTTCTTCGGCTGTGATAGTCACCTCTATCCATCATATCAACTATATTGACTCGAAGGCGTGCGCGCAATATCTTATCGGATGGCGGGTGCAAGTGCCTCGCTCAGATCCGAGCGTCGCCGGCTCAACATTCAGCGGTCATCGCATTCACAGGAGCAAGCTTTGATGTCGCTTAACCGCCGTTCAATTTTGACGGGTGTCGCCGCGACCAGCGCCTTGGCCCTCGGCGATAGCCGCCTTTCCCGGGCCGATGAGATGCCCGGAGTTACTGCGACCGAGCTAAGAATCGGATCGACAACGTCGCTGAGTGGCCCAGTCTCAGCATTAGGCACTATGCTAAGGTGTTCGGATGCTTATTTTCGAATGATCAACGAGTCGGGAGGAATTGCCGGCCGTAAGGTCAAATTCATATATTATGACGACGCTTTCAGCCCGGCGAAGACCGTAGAACAAACGCGGAGGCTGATCGAGGCAGACGACGTTGCGTTCCTATTTTCGATGCTGGGTACCGCGCCAAACTCGGCAGTGGCGAAATACATCATCTCCAAGAGGGTCCCCCACCTGTTTCTTGCCGTCAACGGCGACAAGTGGGGCGACTACCGCACGTATCCATGGACCATGGGATTTGCGCCCAGCTCAAAAACAGAAGCGCAGATATTTG
>PLTD01000120.1 GCA_003165335.1 Rhodospirillales bacterium
GCCCTGGGATCCGGCCAGGGGCAACCATGGTTGCCCCTGATTCGATGATCTTCGATCGCGCGCATCGACATGTTAGGAGCGGGCAATGTTAACGAAAGCATCGACGATCGATGGATATGCCATTGCCGCGAGCGATGGCCGCATCGGAACCGTCCACGACTTTCTATTTGACGACGTCAGCTGGCGGGTCCGTTGGCGCGGTATCACATCGTGCATTTTCGTGTGCCCTGCCTTGTCTGCGTCTTCTCATTTTCGAGCGCCCGCACTTTTGCCAGACGGCGTCGGTGGCGCGGTGCGCCGCGGAAGTGAGAGACCAGAAAGGTTTCGACCAATTCCAGGGCGAGAGACGAGCCGATCACTTTCCCACTCAGGCAGAGGACATTCATGTCATCATCCTCGCCCCCTGGTGAGTGGGAAAGATGTCATGTATCAGCCCGGCGCGAACGCCGGCCACTTTATTGGCGGCGACGGATTCGCCGACGCCGCTGCCACGCAGCCCCACGCCACGCTCGACATCGCCGGCGGCCATGGCCCTGGCCAGGGGGTTGACGAAGTCCGCATAATCATCCTCGGGGTTCAGTTGGTGTGCTCCAAAATCTACAACGTCACATCCCTTGCGCTGGAGGAACTCGACGACCGCGCACTTCAAGGCAAACCCACCATGATCGCCAGCGATCCCTACGCGCATCGCTGTTTTCCCCTAATGTCCTGCCGAAACCGTTCTGATGATCGCCTCGAAATCGCAAGCCAGCAGGCTTGCGCCGCCGATCAATCCGCCGTCGACTTCCGGGAGCGCGAGTATCTCGTGCGCGTTATCTGGCTTGATCGACCCGCCATAGAGTATTCTCACTAGCCGTCCGTCCTCGCCGAAGCGTGCAAGAAGGCGACGCCGAATGCGCGCGTGGACCGCGACAATCTCCTCGGAGGTCGGGATCTGCCCGGTCCCGATCGCCCATAGCGGCTCATGCGCGATCGCGGTGGCGGTCAGGGTCATGCCGTCCGGCATGCTGCCGGCAAGCTGAGCATCGCAAACCGAAAGCGTCTCGTTGTGCGCTCGCTGCGATTTGGTTTCGCCGATACAGATGATCGTTAGAAGACCGGCGCGTGAGGCGGCCTTCGCCTTTGCCGACACGATGGCATCGGTTTCGCCATGATAGTGTCGACGCTCGGAATGACCGACTATGACCGCCGAGGCGCCGGCGTCTTTGAGCATTTCGACACTGATGTCTCCGGTAAAGGCACCGGCTTCTTCTGCGCTGCAGTCCTCCCCGCCGATTGCAATGCGGCCTCTGACAATCTGCGCCGCACGGTCAATCAGCGTGGCGGGAAGGCATATCAAAATATCCGCCGATGGTGCTGTCGTCTCAACAGCGGTGGCGACCGCCCCGATCTCCCCAAGTTGTTGCGCCAAGCCGTGCATCTTCCAGTTTCCTGCGATCAGTGGGCGCATCCATCTTATTCCTCAAAGTCCAGGGGAGCATAACCAGCGGTCTGGCCGACTTGCCCCAATAACGCCGGCATGGCGTTCCAAAGGGCGATCACTCGGACTTCAGGATGAGTGGGGGCATGGCCAAGGATGCTGAGCGATGCTGTGCCCAGCATGAAATGAAGTGCCTCTACCACGGGCAACCCAATCCATCGCGCGGCTAGAGACGCCGCAAATTGACCATGAGAGAAAAGGGCGATGTTTCCACCCACCATGCAAAGACGCTTGATCAGGCGGTCAGCGCGCGCGGAGATGTCGTCCGGCATTTCGCCGTGAGGACAGCCGTCCCGAAAAATATTCCAATGCGGTCGTTCCGTGCGAATATCCGCGGAAAGTTTTCCCTCGTAGTCGCCGTAGTCCCACTCTGCCAGATCGGGTTCGAGTTCCGCCCGGTCGCCCAGTCCGGCAAGTTCACATGTCCGCTGCGCGCGTTGGCGGGGGCTTGTGAAGGTGCGAGCAAATTGGATCCGGGCAAGCCAGGGGCTTAGTCTGCGCGCCTCGTCCTCGCCCTTTACGGTCAGGGGGATGTCCGTGCGTCCAGTGTGCTGACCGAAAAGCGACCAGGTGGTTTCACCGTGCCGGACGAGATACAGCTTCGCAGGCTCGGGGGTCACAGCCTCTCCATCGCCGCCGTATATTCGCCGTGGAGTGCAGCCATGTCGCAGCGCGCGCGATGGGCGAGAGCATCCTGTGCGACCGAAATATTGCGATCCTGCCCCCGCCAAATCTCCAAGGCCGGCTGCTGAATCGCGCGTGCAAATGAAAACGTCAGCGACCAAGGCAGTCGTTGCATTGTCGATTTTGCCATGAGATTCATTGCATTAAGCCGGGCGCTAGCCAGTTCCCCCGACTGACCACCCGACAGGAAAGCGATTCCCGGAACAGCCGCGGGCACGACCCTAAGGAGACATTTGACCGTGGCGGTGGCCACCGCGTCGACATCCTCTTGCTTGGGACAGGTCAACCCGGGAAGCAGCATATTGGGCTTGAGAACCATGCCCTCCAGCATGACCCGTTGCGCGACGAGGTGACTGAAGACGCTGCGCAGCGTTTCCTCGGTTACCTCCCCGCAGCGCTCGATCGTGTGGTTGCCGCCCATCAGCACCTCAGGCTCGACGATCGGAACCAGTCCCGCTTCCTGGCACAATGCCGCGTAGCGAGCCAGCGCATGTGCGTTGGCGTCGATGCAGCCCCGGCTCGGGTGACCGTCTTGCGGCGAAATGACCGCGCGCCACTTGGCGAAGCGGGCACCCATCTGGAAATACTCCTGAAGGCGGGCACGCAGTCCGTCCAGACCTTCCGTTACCTTTTCCCCGGGATGACCGGCCAGGCTCTTGGCGCCGGTGTCGACCTTGATGCCGATGATGATGCCGGCATCGGCCAGAACCGTAACAAACGGAGTGCCGTCCTTCTTCCGCTGGCGGATCGTCTCGTCATAGAGGATGGCGCCGCTGATGTTTTCGCCAAGACCGGGTGTGGTCACGATCAGCTCCCGCCAGGCCCGTCTTGTTTCCTCGGTTTGCGGTATCCCAGCTGCGACGAACCGCTTGTCGCAAGTGCCGTTGCTCTCATCCATCGCGAGAAGGCCCTTCCCGCTCCCGACCAGCCTGTGGGCGATGTCAACGAGCTCCTGCGCGCTCACTTTGCAGCACCCCATTTCCAGTTCCGGATCTCCGGCATGTCCTCGCCGTGCTGGTCGATATAAATCTTGTGCTGGATGAGCTTGTCGCGAACCATCTGCTTCAGGTAGGTCGCCTTGCTGCCCAGATGCGGCAGCCGATCAACGACATCCTGTGCGAGATGAAAGCGATCGAGATCGTTCTGCACCCGCATGTCGAAGGCCGTAGTGATCGTGCCTTCCTCCATATAGCCGCGCACGTGCAGATTGCGGTTCGCGCGGCGGTAGGTCAGCCTATGAACAAGCCAGGGGTATCCATGGAAGCCAAAGACAATGGGCTTGTCCCGGGTAAAGAGAGAATCATAGTCGGTTTCGCTGAGCCCGTGGGGATGTTCGTCGCAAGGCTGTAAGCGCATCAGATCGACGACGTTGATCA
>PLTD01000161.1 GCA_003165335.1 Rhodospirillales bacterium
AGATTAAACGCCTGAGCCAGCCGCCTTGCTAACGCGTGTGCGCAATGCTTCGAAATACGTAGCATCTGCCGTCGTCCCAGGCGCGGACTCAGCCCCAGCGAGCAGCAATTCGCGCAACCGCATGCGATCCTGATCCCGGCGGATCAATTCGCGCACATACTCGCTGCTTGTGCCGTAACCGCGTCGGCTGACCTGCTCATCGACGAAGGTCTTGAGCGGCTCGGGCAGGGAAATATTCATTGTCGCCATGAGCTTAAAAGGGCTCTTGGCAAAATGCGGCAACATTGTGCCGGACTCCAAATCTAATCCGTCCGTAGCGTCTCCAGCGGTATGTCATAGCGTTCGACATAGGGGCGGAAGCGTTCGGCGATCTCGCCGGCGTCCAGGCCGAATTCCGCCGGACTGTAGCCGTGCTTGCCGAAACGGCCTTTGGGGCGGGATTCGACATGGGCCGTCATGGCGTTGAGCGCCCGCTCGGTCGGCGCGTCACCGAATTCGCCATAGACCCGCTTCATGGTCGCGATCGGATCGCGCGCCAGGTCGGCATAGTTCACATCGACGATCTTTTTGTCCGGATTGGCGTCGCGGAAGCTGTTCACGCCGTCGATCGAGCGGGCGAGCATGTCAGTCCAGTGCCGAGCGATGAATGTTTTATGGTCGGCGTCGGAAAAGGTCTTGGTGAGCGTCGTGATCAAGCTGCAGACCGAGGCGGCGAGGACCACCGGGTCGCGGTGCATCACCACCAGCCGCGCGTCGGGATAGACTGCCGTCAGCGCATCCAGATGAAGCGCGTGATGCGGGCTTTTCAGTGACCATCGCGTCCGGCGCACACCGCCGCTCTGCAGTAGCTGCAGCACCTTCTTGTGATAGTCGTAGGCTGAGCGGTGGTCGGTCCCATGCAGCCATTTGCCATAGGACGGCACATTCGCCATCGCTTCCCAGGTCAGGCTCTTGAAGTCCTGATTCAGGACCGAAATGCATTCAGTCGGGCCGTCCGGCTGCTCGCTCTGCACGATGCGCATGCGGGGGCTGACCTGATCCATGAAGGCCATCTGCGCGCGGGTCGCGTCGATGCGCGGGTCGGTGGCGATCGTTTCCGGAGTGGGTGGCGGCACGCAGTCCCCGGCTTCCCACCGGAACAGCGGGCGGTGCCGTTCGTCCTTCTCCAGAAGATAGGACATCAGTGTCGTTCCGGCGCGGAAGATGCCGACCGTCACGAACGGCGCTTCTATGCGCTCCTCGGCAACCTCGGGATGGTTCTTGACCCAATCGACGATTTTCAGACGGTTGGCGAGAGCGCCGATGATGGCGCCGGGGATGGCCATCGCGCCGAACTCGTTCAGCTGCCCCTCGGAAGAGGCGGCCTCGCAAAAAACATCCAGCCCCTCGCGGAAACTATCGCCGCCGAAGTCGGTAAGGCCGGTCTGGCCGCAAGCGGCAGCGATCATCAAATCGGGTTGAATCTGACTCACGGCAACCTCAACATCGGAGGGCTGCGCAGAAATGACTGTCTTGCCTTCATCGGCTTATTCCCCTGTTCCCCGTTTCATTGTCTTTTGCGAGCGCGCCCACTGACCGTAATCATACGAATGCGTTCGATTAATCGCAACTGCAATGGCGCAGACTAACCCAAGATGGCGTTCAAGCCACTGTCGCTGTTATGAATGACGAAGCGAGAGTGAGGACAGGCCATGACACAGAAATCGCGTAAAGAGGCCTTCGACGATTCGGTGCCGGATATGTCCGACGCGGAAATATCCGACGCGTTGAAGGCCGGACGGGTCGCCATCGGGTTTCGCGGCGAACCGGTGATGCTGACCGAAAACGAGATCGGCTTCATCGCATTGAAATTCTCGGTCCTGGAAGGCGACACCCAGGTTTTGCTATTGGACCAGTTCGCCGCACGGGTTCTGCACAGGATCATCGAAACGGCGAATAATCTGGACTGGAAGGCCGAGAATCTGTCGGCGCCGGATATGAGCAAATAGCCGGTCCTGCTGTGCCCCCCACCTCACCGTTTCTGCTGACCGATCGCATTGCGCTGGTGACCGGCGCGTCGCGCGGGCTGGGGCTTGAGATCGCACTGGGGCTGGCCAGAGCCGGAGCGCATGTTCTGGTGAACAGCCGCAGCGCAGAGCGCACGGCGGCGGTCGCGGCGCGGATCGCGGGGGAAGGGCTTTCGGCAGAAGCCGTGCCGTTCGACGTGGCCGACGAGAAAGACGGGCAGATCGCCTTCGACGAGATAGGGCGCCGTTTCGGAAGGCTGGATATCTTCGTTCATAATGTCGGGATGCGGTTCCGCGCGCCGCTGGACCGGATATCCACCCCGGATTTCAGCCGTATGCTGGCGGTCGATCTGACCTCGGCCTTTACGCTGACCAAGCTGGCGGGCAAGCTGATGGTGGCGCGGGGCTATGGCCGGATCGTGTTCGTCACCTCGATTTCCGGCGTGCTCGGCGGCCGCAACGATGCCGCCTATATCGCCGCCAAATCAGGCCTGACCGGATTGATGCGGGCCTTTGCCTGCGAGTTCGGCGCTGCCGGCATTACCTGCAACGCCATTGCCCCCGGTCCCTTCGCAACCGAATCGAACGCGGATATCACGGCCGAACGGCTGGAGCGGGTGCATCAGCGCGTAGCGCTGGGCCGTCGCGGCGAGCCGCCTGAAATCGCCGGTCCCGCAGTGTTTCTGGCGTCGGAGGCGGCATCCTATGTCAACGGCCATATATTGACGGTGGACGGCGGATATAGCGTGACGTCCTGATGTTCTGCCTGGGGGCGCTGGAATTCGTGTAGTGTCGGCGCGTTCGAACGAATCGAGAGTGCAATGACCGTAAAAGACAGCAACGGCGCGGAACTGAAGGACGGGGACTCGGTCACTCTGATCAAGGATCTGAAGGTCAAAGGCACCTCCATCACATTAAAGCGCGGCACGATGATCAAGAATATCAAGCTGACCGCGAATGAAGAGGAAATCGAGTGCCGGGCCGAAAAAGTGAAGGACCTGGTTCTGAAAACCTGTTTCCTGAAGAAGGTCTGACACCATGGCCGACGATCTCGTCTTTACCCAGCGCATCACGAACCCGGACCTGCCGGATGTCGAGACGATTATCTTCCGGCTGAAGAACGGCAAGCTGCGCATCCTCATGGAATCCGAGTCACGGGCCACGGCATCGGCCTTCACGCTGCTGGATGGGGAGTTTGGCGAACTGATCGAATGGCTGGTCGAGAATGCGGCGACAGAAGAGCGTGCGCCGGAAGAGGGTTGAGGGGACAGTCGCGAACGGCGGCCCGAGGAGTTACAATCAATCCATGATCCGATTGGCAAATTACACCAAGGCACTGGACCGCCTCGCTGCGCTGGAGCGCGACGAGGAAGCTGACCGGGAATTCGATCGGGTTTGCGCCGAGGTGCTGGGCATCGATTTCGGCGATCTGTTCGATGCGGATGTGAAGCGGATCGACCCGACGGTTTCGTCCGCCGGGATCGCGGCCGGTGTTTGCCGGTCTTTGGGATATGACATCGCGATCAGCGGGTCACAAACCGTCACGCACTGGTGGGGCTTCTCGGTTCTGATCGTCGCGAAAAGCGAAGGAATAGTGCCCAGCGACCCGGCGTTGCGCGCCAAACGCCGCGAGGCGATAGAAGCCGACGACCTGCTGCACGCGGACGATCCGGACGAGGAAGACTAAGGGCCTGCGATGCGGTCGGCTGCTGTCGTGCGCGGGGATTGGACAGAGGCGGCCGGGGGCGGAAGCAGAAATTCTAGCTGACCCACTACCCAGGCGCGAATAGGATGCCACGCCCCGCCAGTCGATCCGCGACCTTCGACGCAATCTCACCATGCAAGTTCATCGCTACAGTCGACACCCCGGTGCGTGACCAGAGAGTCGCCCGTAATTCTAAGAACGATTCCGGCTGATGCTCTACCGAATCGTGGAGAGGTTATGTCGCAGCACGGCAGCTTCGCCGGCCGGCAGCGGAGCAGCGATCTACAAAGCCTGTCGATATCCTCATCCGAAGCACTTATATACGAAATATACAAATAAGGTGCTTGGGTACTGCCGGACGGTGTGAACCGCGTCGCGGCAGAAGAAGGGGACGTTTGATGGACGATATGGCGAACGCAATTCACGACGAGTCTGTCCGCTTGCGCGACGAGGCCATGATTGCTGCGGATGCGGCCTATATGAAGGGTGATGGCGTCCCTGTCGCGGGAAGCATTCCCCTGTCGACTTCTCGCTATCTCAACAGCCCGCTTTTTGCGCATGCCTATACCACCCTCGCGCTGCGCCGGTTCGGTCACGATATTCCGGTCACCTACGACATTCCGGACATGCAGCGGGGTATGGAGGACGTCGCGGATCTGAAGAAGACCGTGCGCCTGATCGCCGAGGAGCGCGAGAAGAAACCCGAATTCGCGGCATGGCTGGACCGGCGCAGGGACACCCGCTGGAAGCCGGCGGAAATGAGCCATTACGCCCGCGGCACTCTGGGCGCGACGATCCGGGATTTCATCGTGAAGTCCGGCATGGACATCGAGTTTTCCTACAAGGGCAAGGAGGTCACCAGCGACATTGAATATCTGTTCAAGCGCGGGAGCCAAACCCACGACATCCAGCACATGGCAACCAGATTTGGACCCAACATTGCCGGGGAAACGGCGATGGCGATGATGAACGTAACCTGCGACGCCAACTATTTCAGCCCCGAACTCGCCCACGCCATCTATATGGGAACGCTCTTCGTCAGCAGCGCGAGTTATATGCGCGCGGGCCTTCATTATCCGGCCGGCATGCCGATTCTGCTCGAGGCAATGGAACGCGGCATCGCCGCCGGACGTGCGATCAGGAAGCCGTTGTTGATGGTCGATTGGGAAGACTATCTGGACTGGCAGATCGTGGACATTGCGCCTGATCTTGGGTTCGAACCAGGGCCAGGCGATGCCTGGGCCGCGTTTGACCCTGTACTTCTAGGCTAAGCGTCCGGTTCCGAGTTCACGCGATCAACGGTCTGGCGACCAACTTGGGTGGCTGACCGCTTCCGAGCGCCTAACATCAAAAAGCAGACGTTCGGGACGACACGCGATTAGCCCGCTTCTGAGAGTAACCGCGTGTGTTTACAAGCAGAGATTCTCAGCCCTTGAGCAACTTGCGAATCTCGTTGCTTAGGTGATGCCATCTCAAACGGCTTTGTCGTCACATCCATTCCCGTATCGGCTGGTCCTTCCCGATCGCCGCGTTCTCCGCGAAGCGGACAGTCTCGCCGCCACCTCAACCAACTCCGGTTTCGGCTTCGCTGGGCGCCTCATGGAGGACGCCTTTGAAGCGCGGCAGACAGAGGTACACTGACTACCCTTGCCGAGTTCGGAATTGGATGCGGATTTGTCCGCCAGACTGACGCGGAAGGCCATAGACTAAGTACTAAACCTTTACCCACGAGGTCTTTCTGATTTGTCGCATCAACTCGATATCAACGGCATGCCCGACACGGCGCGTCACGATTGATCCGGCAATTCTTGCCCCCTGCGGAGACACGGCCATGAACGAGCCGAGCATATCCAGCAAGCGATGCCAGCAAAGTTCCTCGAGTAGAGCCGCCTTGGCCTCGTCGGTATCGGCCATGAGCGAGACGGTGATCTCGCCGTGCGGCCACCCCAACATTCTGGCTAGCGCGGCATAGGCTTCAATCCCCCGGTTTCGCAAGTATGGTCGCGCTGAGGAGAGACGCTCGTTCTGGCCGGCCTCGCCGGCAACGCCACGCAAGGTCGCCTCGCCGAGTTCCGGATAGCCGACATTGATGTCGAACGCGAAGCTGCGGCAGCCGGGCGCGGCTGGGACGATCTTGATGTAATGGTCCGGCGACGCGGTAACGGCCAAGGGCGCTGGCACGGTGAGCCACTCGAGGGTGCCCGACGGACGAAGCGCCGGACGGATCGCGTCCCAGAATAGCTTGGCCCGGCCGTCATAGGGGAGACGAAAATTACGCGGGGTAATGAGAACGCCATCGAGCCCCAGGTTGAACATGAGACCCAACAGGTGTTCGGGTATTCGAAGAATGAATTTTTTCCACCTGAGCGTGAGGAAATGGAGCAGTCGGTTTACTCCGAGCGTCATGTCTGATAGCGGCACAGCGTCGCCCGTTGGCAGCATCACGTGGATGCCAGGGTCTCGAACGGGTTCCAGGACACAGGTCGTTTCCCATCCAAAGGCGCTAGGGCCGCTCACGAGAACCGGCCTGCTCAATTCGGTCCGGTTCATCGGTTTCTCCGTGTACTTGGCATTGGCAAGTTAACTCGAACGAGGTGCAGGAAGCTAGAGTCGCGTCCCTATCCCCTGATCCGGAGTTCGGTGTCGCCAGGACCTTGGTTGATCGCTCGGACCACACGCACCGACTAGGCTGTGCGCATCCACGCGATCATCCTCTTGTTGAGCCGGAAGCATTCTTATGACAGCGTAGAACTGCCTTCCGCCTGTGAATCGACAGCGAACTTTGAACACAGAGTTTACCCAGGGCTCCCGTTTGCCGATCCTCTGGCAATAACTGCTTTTCAGCGCTGTTATAATGCTCCTGAATGACGTGCGTGGGTCGACACCTGCCTATCTCCTGGGGGTGGATTTACGGAAGTCCCCGTTATTGAGCGGGAGGGGCCGCAAGCGGGTGCTCGCGCTGCCTGCCCGTGGGGCACTCTATTTCCCGGCCCTTTGAAGATCTAAGCGTCCAGGACCTTGCGCAGCGAGGCCTCGATCTGGCCACCGCAATAGGCGTCGCCATAGTCTTGCCGCGCCTTTGCGGCCAGCTTGGCCAACGACGGCAGAGCTGCGACCCGCCGCGTCAAGGCGGCCGTCATAGGGGCGGATTCTTCAAGGATCGCTTCGATTTCGCGGAAACGGTCTACCATGGTCGACCACAGGGTGGCTGTCACGACGTCGGCGATACTTGGCGCCTCGCCGCCCAGCACGAAACCGGAGTCCGCCTTTAGGCCGTGGCGGCGTCCGATCTCTTCCCAGAGCGACATCCATTTCTTCAGGCGAGGGACGAAGTCCTGCCAACGTTTTTTCGTCCACATCTCGCGGCCGCCATCTACCGTGATTTCGTCGATCACGTCGTTGGCATCGTTGACGATCTTCATGGTCAGGGCGCGCAAAGCAGGGGTGGCGGGCATGAGGTCCAGCGTCTCGCCCAGATAGAGGACGACGGCCGGCATCTGGGCGATGGCGAAGTCCGCCTTTTTGTCGATCAGCACGGGCGGGCCCATAAATGGAACCGGCATGTCCTTCACCATCCCTCCCATCAGCTTTGAGATCGCGGCGTCGCCGCCCTCGGTCCAAGTCTTGCCGGCATAGGCCAGGACGGCGCGCACGAACTGACCGCGGAACGGTACAGACCAGTAATAGAGGTCGTAGTCAGACATTTCAGGGACTCCACGTCATGCGGGCGATATCCATTAACAACTCTGCCAGGCTCTCTTGGTTCAGGAGATCGCCGTCTTCTGAAGGTTAGCAATGGGGTCGGGAGCCAACCAACTCCTCGGGGTGATCTTGAAACGGAAGATACTACGGCGGCCGCCAGTCCGTCAGCGTGACAATGACCGCTTCTCTATCGCGGCGAAGGTCAAGCATGATCTTCTTACGTCATGTGCATTGCTCCACGCATTGGTCTCCTCGGTCTGATGTCGCCACACGGGGCTCGTGCTTCTCTTCGAGGTCGGCGTTGGGCCGCCTCATGATGGGGTAAGAAGGATGGCGCGGTTCAATCTATCGAGCGCACTTGCTGCCAAAGCAGCAGGATCTGCGGACATTACGAACTCACGCCACCCATCGTCCCCGTGAGGACATCTTCCTGCCGAGGCAGAACCGGTTGATCTCGTAGTCAGTGAAGCGGCTTGATCATGCGGCGGTCACGGCGGTGGCGGCGTTGCTCCAGCGGAAGTCGGTGCCATCGATCCACATCCGGTGGAGTATGACGGCCAGCCGCCTGGCGAGCGCGACGATGGCGCGCCTCATGCCCCGGCGCTGCGCGACGCGCATAGCCCAGGCCTTCAGCCATGACCATTTCTGGCTGTGGGTGAGCATCGTCTGCGCAGCTTCGTAGAGCATCGTGCGCAACATGGCGTCGCCGCATTTGGAGACGCCGCCGTCATAGTCGGTCTCGCCCGACTGATGGCGCTTCGGCGTCAAACCGACGTGGGCGCCGACCGCCCTGGAATGGACGAAGCGGTGCGGCTGATCGACCGAGGCACGGTAGGTGAGCGCGACCACCGGTCCGACACCGGGCACGGTCATGAACCGTCGGCACTCTGGATCATGGCGAACGGTGTGGAGCAGCATCTTTTGGAGCGCGGCCAACTGCTGGCGCATCACCCGTCTGATCGTCAATAACGGCTCGACGATGGCAGCCAGTACGGGAAAGCCTTCGACCAGATCTCGGATCCTGGCCTCGTACCCGACCGTGTTGACCACGCCGCCCTTCAGCCCGAAGTTGCGCAGCGTGCCGCGCATGTCGCACTCGATGTCCATCAGCTTGCGCTGGACAAGCTTACGGCTGGTCAACAGCATCCGTTGTTCTTGGGCCGCCAGCGTCTTTACGTGCACCGGCTTGAACAGGCCGACCCGCATCATCTGGGCGATCCCGCGGGCATCGTTGCGATCGGACTTGTTGATCTGCTGCGCCGTCAGCAAGGCCTTCATATGCCGTGTCTCGACGCACACGACTGGGAGCCCCGCCTCGGTCAGACCATTGACCAGCCACTGCGAAAGCGGTCCGGCTTCGATCCCGACCCTGACATACTCACCGCCGACCGAGGTCAGCAGCACGGTTATGTCATCCGGCTCGGTCGCCACCTTCCGCTCACAAACTACCTTGCCGGCATCGTCCACAACGCAAACCGAAGTTTCCTTCACCGAGACATCCAGACCTACGAAATGTGCCATCGCCATCGCTCCTTCCCTTGATGCGCGGGGTCAGGCTCGATCCCGCTCCAGGCATCGTACGTGAAGGGGCTGCAATCTAAAGAAGGTCGAAATGCAGCCGCCGCGATACACCATCTATTAGGAAGCGCAGAAAACCTCCTGGACGACAACATAGGGTCGACAGCCGCCCAACGGCTGGGGTGGTTTTGCGACGCTGGATCGGGTCGAGCCTGTTGTGAAAACTGCTGAGACAAGTGACGTACCCGATTCCACGGCTGACGAGTGGCGTTAGAATCCCGCATCAGCTACTTCGGGGGTCGTGCCAGAAGCGACGGGCCGGCCAGCCTATCACCCTGGTCTGCTGTTGAAGCATATTCCCAAGGCGCGGGGGGCTAAATTCCCAGCTGTTTGGGCGCTCACCTCGCGAGAATTCGGCCCAGCCGTTCAGAGGTGAGCTAGAATAAAATTGCTCTGGGGATCGGGGAGCAGTCGAGACGCTCAGATTTCGGCCGACTTTTCGAGAGCGATTTCGATACGGCAGATCAGGCCTGATGGATCGAACTCGATGGCTACACTGCCGGAACCTCTAAGCGCCCGTTCGATCATGCGTGTGCCAAAGCCGGCCTTGCCCGAGGGTGGCTGTATCGCGGGTCCATCTTTCTCACGCCATGTCATTTCCAAAAGACGTCCTGCGTTGCGCCTCACGATAGCCCAGGTCAATTCTACTCGGCCATTCGGCGATCCGAGCGATCCATATTTGAGCGCATTCGTGCAGAGTTCGTGCACCACCATCGTCAAGGCAAGCGCCTCCGCGGGCGGCAGTTCGACGTCCGGTCCGATCAGGCCGACGCGCAGATCCAGGTTGCCGACAAGGGGCTGAAACACGCCGATGAGAAGCTTGTGCAGGTCGGCGGCTTCCCAACGCTCGCGGGTCAGCACCTCATGGGTTCGCGCCAGTGCCCCGATGCGCGCGAGGAAATCCGGCAGGAGCTCCTTGCCTGCGATTTCCTTGTTCATCGTCGAAACCGCCAGCGCATGTACGGTCGCAAGGGTATTTTTAACGCGGTGTTCGAGTTCTCCGGCGAGTAATCCCTGTTGTTCCTGACTGCGGTCGATCTCGTCCATAAGCCGGTCGAGTTCAGCGCCGAGATTCCCTATTTCCCCGTTGCCTGCAACTTGGCGCGTTCGTGCGAGCCGATCGCCCGAACGCCACATTCTCAGCGATTGCGTTATCTGTTCGATGGGCCGAACGAATACCCTGCTTCCCATCGTCCATGTCGCAAGCAGCGTTGCGAGCGCACCGGATATCACGAGCGCCACACCAATGCGGGTTGCATCCTTCACAGCCCGATAGCTTGCATCGGTGGAAAGGCCCGCACTGACGTAAAGGCCGACGGGAGGCGCCGAGAGCGGCACGTATCCGAGGACGCGCCGCGTACCGTCTTGGCTTGTCACCTCTTCCCATCCGGGTTGCTGCGCCGTGAGCAGCCTAAGATAAGGGGTTGGAATTCTTGTTCCGACAAACCGGTCGGAAAAGGGTTGCCGCGCGATGATGACCCCGTTGCGATCGGCAACGGTCAAGGATCCACCCGGGGGGACGCCGCGCTGTTGCAACATGTCGCCAAGCCAGGAAAGGTCGAGCGACGCCACAATCACGCCATTGGTGTTTCCGGCCTGGTCTTTTATCGCCAGGGCAATAGGAAGCACCGGCCGGCCTGAGATTTTGCCGATCGTATATTCGCCGATCACCGGTTTGCCCGATTGAAGTGCGTCGCGAAAATAGGGTCTTTCGGCGAAGCCTTCCTCAGGCACATGCGTCGGTGGAAAGCCACACCGAAGGTGACCTGTCGAATCGAGTATGACCAGGGCGTTCAAATTAGGAAGGTCGGATCGAAGCGCAGCAAGATATGAGCTGCATCCGGCATCGTTCAGGTCCCGGACGTCGGGCACATGCGAGACTGTGGCAATGAGAATTTTTACGTCGCTGATGATTCGATCAAGCTCGAAAGCGCCCTGCAAGGCGCTTCGCACAGCAAGTTGTTCAACCTCTAAATGACGCGACCGATTTACTTGATATTGCGTGAAAGCAACGATCGCGAAGCCGGGAATCAGTGCGGCCAGGGACAGAGCGATAAGCCGGGTCCTGAGCGATGCTCCGGAGAATTTTGCGGACCAGGCGCTTCGACTCTTCAAATTTCATTCGCATTCTGTAGGCGTAATCGATTGATTAAACCCTTCTTTATCAACGGGCAATCCGAATTCCGGAGTTTTAGACAGCGGACCAGCCGCCGGATACGACAAGTTCTTCGCCTTGGACAAAGGACGAATCGTCCGAAGCCAGAAACAGCACCGCCTTAGCGACCTCGTCGGCATTACCGAAGCGGCCGGCGGGCGTGCGCGATAGGATCGCCGCAACAGCCTGGTCCCGCGCTTCGGGCGGCAGACTGCTGTGCCCGTGCAGAGGTGTCAGAATCGACCCGGGACTGACCGTATTGACCCGAATTCCCCGCCCGCTGAGTTCGGACGCCATCACCCGCACCATCGATCTAAGCGCCGCCTTGGTCGCCACATACATAGTCGTGCTGGGCAGGCCGATATGGATCATTGCCGAGGTATTGAAGATTACGCTCGAGCCATTGCGCAGCAGCGGCAGAGCCTTCTGCAGGGTGAAGAACGCGCCTTTGACGTTGGTCGCGAACATCAGGTCGAACGTCGCCTCGTCGATATCCGTGATCATGACCGGCCGAAAGATGCCGGCATTGGCGAAGACGATATCCAACCCGCCGAAGCGATCCCCGATTTCAGCCATCAATCGGTCCAGGTCGGCGGACTGTTCGACCGAACCGCGCACTGCCAGAGTCTCCCCGCCAAGTTCCGCGCGGACCGCTTCCAGGCGGTCTGGGTCGCGGCCATGGACGACCAGCCGCGCGCCTTCGACCGCGAACAGCCGCGCGGTCTCAAGCCCGATGCCCGAGGTGGCGCCGGTCACCAATGCGATCTTGCCGTCCAGTTTGCCCATGAATTCCGTCCTCTAACGCATGTATCGGTTCGCAAAGGATTCCATATCGCGAATTTTGTCATCCAGGCTCATTCGGCTGGCGCGGCCGTTTTCGTCCAGCCAGGCGCTCTTGTGGATCTGGGTCACCCCCATCTCCTCGACCCGCTGCAAAGTATCGGTGCCGTAATCATAGAGGTTGAGTTGGATCTCGAACGGATCGTTCGCCTTGCCCAGGGCTGTCCGCTCGGCGCGGAGCGCGGCGACGATCTCGGGAATTTCCGCGACGTGATATTGGGCGCCGATCCAGCCGTCGAATCGGGCGGCCCGCTTATAGGCGGCGGGGCTGCGGCCGCCGATCAGGATCGGTACTGGCCTGGTCACGCCCGGCGACATCTGCAGGCGCGGGAAGTCGTAGAACTGCCCGTGATACTCCACGATCTCTCCAGTCATCAGCCTGGGCATGATGTCCAGCATCTCGTCGGTGCGCTTGCCGCGGTCCGAGAAGGGCTGGTGGGCCAGATCGAACTCCGACTTCTGCCAGCCGATGCCCGCGCCCAGCACGACCCGGTTATTGGACAGCCGTGCCGCTGTCGAGACCGCCTTGGCGGCGCTGAACGGGTCGCGCATCGGCAGGACATAGACGGTGGACATAAATTTGAGAGTCGTCGTGACCTGTGACAGTGCCCCGATCTCAACCCAGGGGTCGGGCCAGTGCGTTTCCGGATACCATAGGACAGCAGCGTCCTTGCTATAGTCATAGGCCTGATATTGGGATTCGAAGGTGATGAGATGGTCGCCCAGCGCCATCCCTTCGAACCCGAACTCCTCCGCCTTTCGGCAAAGGGCCGGCAACTGGTCCATATCGACCAGCGCCATCACCTGCCAGAACTTCATGTGGGACTTCTTAGACTATCGGGCCATAGATCCAGGCGAAGAGGTCGATCAGCAGCAGCGTGATCATGCTGACGAAGCTTGCCTCGATGACGCAGCGCGACAGTTTCCATTTTTCGCCCGGCGGCTCGTCCAAGCGATAGACGTTGGGGAAGCTGACGATGAAATAGAGCATGTAGCAGAAGCTGCCGATGCGCAGCATACGGGCCTTGTCCAGGTAATAGACCGTATTGGCGACATCGGGCTGGATATAGAGATAGGTCTCCATGAAGGCGAAGAAGAAGGATGCCGCGACGACGATGGCGACCCAGCTACCCCAGCGTGCGCCGGGATTCCAGTTGTTGGTCATGCTGCGCACCCGGCGCATCACGATGCAGGCGACGTTGTGATAGATGGTGAAGAAGGCCATCGTGTTCAGATAGATGCCGAGCGGGATCTTCTGGTGCGTAGCTAGCGCCGTCGCTTCGTCCGGCCCGCAGAGGCGCGAGTCGAAATAGAGCGACACATTCGGGAAATTGTAGCGCATGCCCAGAACCGAGAAGAACCACTCGGTGTGGAAATAGGTGGCGAAAAAGACGAAGACGCCGATCCAGATCTGGTACTTGAACCACCAGTCCTGGTTCCAGGCGACGCCCGATTTGCGGCGCAAGATCAGCGGCAAGATCACGCAATAGGGCAGCCACATCAGCAGATCCTGGGTGATGTGCCAGAAGTTGCCGGCGCTGACCCAACCCATCTTCTGCATAACGGCGTTGTAGATGAAGAAAATCGGAACGAAGATCAGATAGAATTTTTCCGCCCAGGCCCTGTCAGGGTTCTTCGAAAACCAATAGCCGCCCATGATCGTCTCCCCCATTTTCCCGGCCGCTTTTGATTGGCCGTATGGGGGCGAGCCTATGGTTCGGTGTGCGACTAATCCAGTTACTTCTTGGTAACCATTTTGCTTGACGCGCGGACCTGCGGGCGCAAGAAGTCATCCCGCATGCAAGTAATAAGGTGATGGCGATTCCCCAGGATGATTCACAGGCATTCGGAGGTCACCGGGTCGGCCTGCTGTCCCGCGAACTGCTCCATACGATAGGGGACACCTGGTCGGCGTTGGCGCTTTTTGTGCTGTATGCCGAACCGCTGCGCTTCGGCGATCTGAAGCGGCGCATGGACGATATGGGGCCGCGGCTGCGTCGCACCGGGATCAGCCACAAGGTTCTAGCCGAGACTTTACGGGGCTTGAGCCGCGATGGGCTGGTGACCCGTTCGGATGGCGTCGCCGCCGCGCCTGCCGAATACAGCCTGACACCGCTGGGGATGAGCTTCTGGCGCCCGATGATGGCGGTTCATGACTGGACAACCGACCATATCGACGAGATTGAAGCCGCGCGGCGCCAATTCGATTCCGACCTGGAGAATGGCGGCAGCGGTTAGCCCCGTGAGGAAACCGTCACCGCAAATCCTGATTCGAAACCGGGCGGTTCAGCGCGACGAGCGTTCCGCGATATGGCGACGCCGGCAGCGGAGCGGGGATGGGGGCGCTGTCATCCGACCAGCAGGAGGCCGCGATCATCCTCATCGGCTGGTCGGGGTTTTGGCCGAGCTGGGAAAGCGAGGCCTCGGCGGCTGGTGGTTCAAAGCCTGTCGCGGTCGCGGTGCATTGCTGAGACCCGACTCCGGCCTGCATCGAGATCGGCATCCCGCCCGGAGCGCCTACGGCGTCGCCCCTTGGGGTAGATGCGCACCCGGCCAAAGCCACGCCGAGCGCAAGGAAAGTGACCCCAGGCCTCACGAAAGAGTCTGCGACTAATATCCGGTGGCCCGAAGACCGAGGTGTTGAATTCGCCATGATAATCCCGTCCATCACAAGGTTTGCCGAACATGGTTGTGCGAGCTTCTCCCGCTGCAAAATCACGCTTGGCGTTCAAGTTTCCTTGGACGGTCATAGCCATCCGATACTGAGTGCCAAGGCCCTTTGCATCAAGTACGACTTTGTCGATATTTGTACTGTCGTGTGACGAATTGTGGGTTGGTTCCGGTAATTGGACAGCCGGTAGAGTTAGGACATCCATGCCAGTGAATGAGTTTTCCCGCCCGGCCGATGCGGAGCCGGCCGCCGTCCTCGCCGATTTCGAGCGTCGCGCTCGGCGGTTTGAGACGCCGTGCGGCGAGGGCGCACTTGTCTGGCGCGCCTGGGGAAGTGGGCCGCCCGTTCTGCTCGCCCATGGCGGGCATGGAGCCTGGTCGCATTGGATCCGCAATATCGATGCATTGGCGCGCATGCGGACGGTATGGGCGCCCGATCTTCCGGGCAACGGCGATTCGGCCGTGCCGCCCAGCGTTGACCATGAGATGATCTCGGACGCTCTGGCCACGGGACTCAGGCAACTGATCGGGCCGGAGCTTCCGCTGGATATCGTCGGCTTTTCCTTCGGCGGCGTGGTTGCCGCGCATCTTGCCGCCTTTCACCCCGAACTCGTGCGCCGGGTGATTTTGGTGGATACCGGCGGGCTGGACCTGCCGATGGGCCATCTCGACGTGCGCGGCCTTCGCGGCCTTGGGGACGAGGAGCGCCGCGCAGTGCTGCGCGCGAACCTGCTGTCGCTGATGCTCCACGATCCGGCCAGCGTGGACGAGCTCGCGCTTTATCTTCTGGCAACCAACGGACGGCGGGGACGGATAGCGGCCGAGACGCTAGTTTTGCCGGACAAGCTGCTCAGCGTGCTGCCGCGGGTTTCGGTTCAGATCGACGCTATTTGGGGGGAGTATGACAACCCCCATCCCGATCCCGCCGCCCAGGAAGCGGTCCTTCGCCGCTTTCAGCCGGAGCTCGATTTCCGGGTGATTCCCGGCGCGGGGCACTGGTCGATGTATGAGAATCCGGCCGCGTTCGATCATGCGGTTCAGGACCTCCTGTCCCGTCCGCTGAGGCCGCGCTTGCCCGTCCGGTGACGGGCGACTGAAATCGCTTTCACGGCCCCGTCCCGTAGATTGCCCTCATCCAGCGGGTCTGGATGAGCGGCCCATTCGGAACATGTGGAAAGCCGGGGTTAAATGCCGATGCTGCTTAAACTTTGCCGACTGCGGATCAAGAGACTCATATCGAAAATGCCCGGCGGAGTGCTCGCCGTCGGGGCCGTTGCCCTGATGCTGATGTGCATCGAACCTTCGTGGGCCAAGGCAGGGAATTTGGACCCGGGCCCATCTTGCGGCAAGGGACCGGTATGGGGACTTTAACCCGAGTATACTCCGGCGCAGAGCATTAGCGGAATTCACTGTAAATTCGCCGACAACAGGCTGACGGTCGCTCGGGGTTATCGGGTCGCACGATTGCGAAGTTTTTCGTCGGATTTTTAGCCCCGCATTCACCCCCCACCCAACACTCCCCATTGGGGGAGGGCTTTAGATCGAAGGCTAAGCAGTGACGCTGCGCGGATCGCGATGCCGATCGAGCGAGCGATCTATTTGAAGGCCTGGGCATAGACCTCGGGTTTGAAGCCGACGATCAGTTTGCCGCCCTGGTCCAGGACCGGGCGTTTGATCATGCTGGGTTGGGCCAGCATGATCGCGATGGCCTTGGCGGCGTCGATGCCGGTTTTGTCGGCGTCGGGCAATTTGCGGAAGGTCGTGCCGGCACGGTTCAGCAGAACCTCCCAGCCAACGGCTCGGGTCCAGTTTTCCAGTAGGTCGCGGCTGGCACCCTCGGTCTTATAGTCGTGGAAGTCATAGGCGACGCCGTGGGTCTCAAGCCATGTGCGGGCCTTTTTCATCGTGTCGCAGGCCTTGATGCCGTAGACTGAAACCGGTTTGGTCATGTCTTATCCCCGATAATCACTGAAATTGCGGCAGGACTTCTTCCTGGAGCGCGGTCATGGATGCCCGATAGGCCCCCATGTCGTCCAGATGGTCATAGACGACCTGCAGCATGCAGCCGAAATCGCCCACCGTGTCGCGCAGCTTTGCCAGTTTTTCGGCGGCGGTTTTCGGGCTGCCGACGATCCAGACCTTGTCGGCCAGATAATCGACCGTCACGTCTGAATCGGCCACGCTCTGGTCGTGTTTGCAGCCGGAGATGAAATTATTCTGGCGCATTAGCGGCAGCATATAATTGTGCCAACATTCGCCCATCAGCCCATTCACCGCCAGCCGCCGCGCCTCGGCGTCGGTTTCAGCGATGTAGATTTCGCAGCCGATGCGCCAATCGGCGCGGTTTGGCGTCAGGCCTGTGCTGTCCGCGCCCTCGCAATAGACCCGCCAGTGCGACAGAAGATGGTCGGGGCTCCAGCACAGGCTCATCGGCATCAGGCCGCGTTCGCCCGCAAAGCGCAGGGTGGGGGAAGAACCGCTGAGCCCGGCGATGGCGACACGGGGATAGGGTTTGGTGCGGGGTGTAAGATGGAAAGCCAGGTCCTGCCCCACGGGTTCCGGCCGGCCGCCCTTGTAATAACGCCCCTCATGCTGAAACGGGCCGTCGATGGTCCAGAATTTCACCATCAGGTCGAAGGCCTCGACCATCATGTCGCGGTTCTCGCCCGCTGCGGCATCGACGGCGAACATCGTATGGTCGGTCGGCAGGCCGCCCGCGCCGATGCCGACCATGAAGCGCCCGCCCGATATCTGGTCCAGCCAGGCGATGCGATGGGCGAGTTCGGCCGGCACATGATAGGGCAGCAGGAATGCGCCCGCGCCCAGCCGGATTTTTTCGGTCTTGAGCAGGGCCTGGGCGATGAGAAGATCGGGCGCGGGCAGGGGCTCGCGCTTGCAGGTGAAATGCTCGCCGACCCAGGCCTCATCGAAGCCGGCGCGGTCGGCAAAGGCCAATATGTCCAGGTTATGGGCATGCCCCTCCGCATAGTCGCGGTGCGGCGGGTGATTCGGCATCATGAACAGCCCGGATTGCATCGGCATTTCCCCTTTTGCTTATCGCCTTCTCAAGCGGCGGCAGGCTTCTGCGCGCCCGTCCGCCACCCGATATCTATCGCACAGATAATTCAGGAAGGTTGAGGAATTTGTCGATAGCGGACAGCGCGATGAGACGTTGGAAACGAAGATCGAATTTTTCTGTTGGACCCTCTGTTTATTCAATATTCTTGTTTTGTACATATACTGACGGAGAGCCCTACAGCGCGGAACGTCGCCGCCGAGAAGGCCCCCATCCAGCGGCGGTGGTCGCGCGACCCCGACGTTGTCGTCCCCGTTGATGACGGGGACGGAGACCCGGACGCCAACGGTCACGGACCGCCGCACGGTTAGATCCGCAAGTCCTCGCTAGTTCGCTTCCTTCAACACTCACCCCATACCGACACGATAACGCCTTCCCCCCTGCCCAGAGGACGCTACTGCGTTACGCAGCCGCCGCCTTAGGCCGCAGGGGGGAGATCGCCGGCGTTTGCGTGCCACAGTCAATCGCCTTGCGCCCGGAAATGAGGGATCACGTGGCGACCGATATTGCCGATGGTCTGCATAATGATGTCGTGCGGGATCGTGCCCATCTGGGGCAGGAATAGAATCTCGTCGGCGCCTGCCGCCTTCAGCCGTTCGACATAGGCGATGGCGTCCCAGACGGTGCCGTAAGCCGCGTCGAAATCGTAATAGCCGGTGTGCTGCTCGGTGGGTGTGATCTTGACCTCGTCGAGGAAGGCCAAGACGCGTTTTTTGTGACGCTCCATCTCCTCCGTCTGCTGTTCGATGCTGAGGTCGGGAATGTCGGGCGGCGGGCCGCCGGCATACCAATAGGCGAGCGATTCGGCGAAGAAGCGCTGGCCGCGCACGCCGATCCGCCGCGCCTCGTCTCGGTCTTCGAGCACGACGGCGGGGCACAGCACCGCCAGATGCTCGTTGGGCCGGAAGCCCACCTGATCGGCCGGGTTCCGGTCGCGGTAGGCCTTGCGGTACATGGCGTTCTTGCGGGCGAATTCTTCAGGACCGCTGAAGCCCAGGACCAGAGCACCCATGCCGCGGGCCCCGGCGATCATCACGCTCTCGGGTTTAGAGCAGGCCATATACATCGGCGGATGCGGGTCCTGATAAGGCTTGGGGTGGATCGGGCGGGGCGGAATCTCGATCAGCCCGTGATGCTCGAATTCATCCTGCATCCACATCTTTGGGATCATATACATGGCCTCGTCGACCTGGGCGGTGATCTGGTCGAGCGGGATCTGGAAGGCCCCGGCCTCCTGCACCGTGTTGCCCTTGCCGACGCCGAAATGGACCCGGCCGCGGGACAGAATGTCCAGTGTGGCTACGCGTTCGGCGACTTTGATCGGGTGGTTCATGGCGAAGGGCAAGCAGATGACGCCGTGGCCGACATGGATGCGCCGGGTAGCGCCGGCGATGAAGGCGAGCAGGGATTCGGGCGCGGAGATATGGGAGTACCAAGTCAGCGCCGTGTGCTCGACCGACCAGATGACGTCGAAGCCGAGATCGTCGGCCAGCAGGCTTTGCTCGGCCATGTCGCGGTAAAGCCGCGCCTCGCCGGACCTGGTGATGTCGCTGGTCGCGCCTTCGTAGATGATCGAAAACTTCATGTCCCCGGCCCCTTCGCATGCTTGGCGATGCTTTGCCGCCTTTGGGCGACATTAGCCGCATGGCCCGGCAATGCGCCACCGCGGAGTTGCGGTCGAGGGCCGAAAGGGCGTTTTATGGAGGTGAATCGTGGAGGGGCGAGATGTTCGATCGGGTGATCAAGGGCGGAACAATTGTCGACGGCTCGGGTGCCAAGGCCTTTACCGGTGATATCGCGATTGCCGGCGGAAAGATCGTGGAGGTCGGCAAGGTTTCCGGTGCGGCGCGCGAGGTGGTCGATGCCGACGGGCTGCTGGTCACGCCGGGCTGGATCGACGTCCATACCCATTACGACGGCCAGGCGACCTGGGACCCGCTGCTGACGCCGTCCTTCTGGCACGGGGTCACCAGCGTGGTGATGGGCAATTGCGGCGTCGGCTTCGCGCCGGTCAGGCCGGGCAAGGAACCCTGGCTGATCGGGCTGATGGAAGGGGTCGAGGATATTCCCGGTTCCGCCCTGGCCGAGGGCATCAAATGGGAGTGGGAAAGTTTCCCCGAATATCTGGATGCGCTCGAGAGGGGAAGCAGGGCGATCGACATTGCAGCCCAGCTGCCACACGGCGCATTGCGGGCCTATGTGATGGGCGAGCGCGGAGCGATGAACGAGGCCGCGACACCTAAGGATATCGCCGAGATGCGCCGCCTGTCGGTCGAGGCGCTGAAAGCCGGGGCCTTCGGAGTCTCGACCTCGCGCACGCTGGCCCATCGGGCGATCGACGGGGAGCCGGTGCCCGGCACCTTTGCGGCCGAAGCGGAACTGCGGGCATTGGCCGAGGCGGTCGCCGCCAGCGGGCACGGAGTGTTGGAGATTTCGCCGGCCGGCGTCATCGGCGAGGATCTTCTGGCCCCGGCCAAGGAGATCGACTGGATGGACAGGCTGTCGCGCGAAACGGGCGCCCCGATGACCTATGTCGTGGTCCAGGTTTCGCCCAAGCCGGACATGTGGCGGGAGCAGCTGGCGCTGACCAAACTGGCCCGCGCCAGGGGGGCACGCATCACGCCGCAGGTCGGCATCCGCGGGGTCGGGATCTTGCTGGGGCTGAAGAGCCGCTTCGGGCCTTTCATGGCCTCACCGAGCTGGCGCGCCCTGCAAGCCATGCCGCATGCAGCAAGGGTGGCTCAGCTCAAGGCCGATGCGGGTCTGAGAGAGCGGATCGCGGCAGAGGGTATGGGCGGGGCCGAACCCGCACCGGCCGATCTCAACCCGATGATCCAGGCGATGTTCAGCGCCGACGCCTGGGGCAGGATCTATCCGATGTGGGGCAATTACGAGCCGGGCCCCGATCAGACGATCGCCGCCGAGGCGCGGCACCGGGGCATCGACCCGCGGGCCATGGCGCTGGAAGTGATGCTGGAACGGGACGGTGAGGGGCTGATCTGGGTGCCGGTCCAGAATTACTCCGACGGCAATCTCGACCCGGAATATGAGATGATCACCAGCCCCGACACGATCGTGGGCATCTCTGACGGCGGGGCGCATTGCGGCGCCATCGTCGATGCCAGCGCGCCGACACTGATGCTAACCCACTGGGTTCGCGACCGGACACGCGGGCCTAGGCTGGGGCTGGAATATGCGGTCAGGCGGCAGACTTCGGATCTGGCTCGCTTCTATGGCTTCCCGGACCGGGGACGGCTGGCGGCGGGGCTGAAGGCCGACATCAACCTGATCGACTTTACCCGGCTGAAGATGAACCAACCCTTTATGGCGAGCGACCTGCCGACCGGGGCGGACCGGCTGATGCAAACCGCCGAGGGCTATGTCGCGACTCTGGTGTCGGGAGAGGTTGTGCAGCGCGAAGGCAAGGAGACGGGCGCCCGGCCGGGGAGGCTGGTGCGCGGCGGACGGCGCTAGGGGGTCAGTCCCCAATCTCCCGCCAGGGCGGGCGCACGGATGGGGCTTGTCCGTCTATCCGGCCAGGGAACAGGGCCTGCCAATGACCGTCGGACCCGCGCCGCACCAGGCCGCGGGCCTTGATCTGCTCGGTCTCCACAGCTTCGTCCAGGCCCAGCACGGGGGCCAAGCAGCAATCGGCGGGTTCAAGCTGAGCGACCGCCTGGTCCTGGGTCAGGCCGGCGAAAAACTGGGTGATCTCGGCGATGAGATCGGTCTGGGGCAGCGGCGCGTCCCCCCGGGCGATCCATTCGGGGTAGCCGGCGGCATTGCAGAAGGCGGCCCAGAACTTGGGCTCGATGGCGCCCAGCGTCACGAACCGGCCATCGGCGCAGCGATAGACGCGGTAGCGCGCGGCGCCGCCGTTCAGTAGCTCGCCCTCACGCACTGGCGCGCCGCGCCCGGCATCCAGGCCGGCCAGCGGGAAGCTAATCAGCGGCATCACAGAGTCGGCCAGGGCCAGGTCGAGGAAGCAGCCTTTGCCGTCGCGGGCCCGCTTGTTGACCGCGCCCAGCATAGCGATGGTCGCCATCATGCTGCCGGTTACGTCGGCCACCGGCGGGTCGAAGAACACCGGCAGGTCGGCCATCCCGGTACCGGCCAGAGCGCCGTTCAGCGACAGGTAGTTGTTATCGTGCCCGGCCTGACCGCGGCGGGGACCAGTCGCCCCGAAGCCCGACAGGCCGCAATAGATCAGCCGCGGATTGCGTTCGATCAAGGTCTCGTGGCCCAGCCCCAGCCGGTCGAGCGTGCCGGGGCGGAATGACTCAAGCAAGATGTCGGCCTCATCGACCAGCTCAAGGAACCGCGCCTTGTCCGTCTCTGCACGAAGATCGAGTTTGAGGCTGACCTTGCCGGCGTTGACGGCTTCGAAATAGATCGATTTCCCGCGCTTGCCCATCGGGCCGATGATCCGCATCTCGTCGCCCGACGGCGGCTCGATCTTCAGCACCGACGCGCCGAGATCGACCAGCAGCAGGGACGATAGGGGCCCGGGCAAGTGGCGCGACAGGTCGAGCACCTTGAGGCCGCACAGGAACTCGCCCCAAGGGCCCTTGGCGGGTTCGGGCCACAGACTATCGCTCATGATGCGTCTCGTTCGTCGATGCGGCTGATCTTGCCGCCGGATAGATGGAATACAGCGTCCTGGGGCGGAGGGCGCCCAGCCCAGATCTGGTCCGGCGGCACACCGCTATAAAGGGCGCGCATGATGCGCCCGGCGATGCCGTGGGACACCACGATGCGGCGTATGCCGTCGGTCTCGTCGATCTCGGCAATGAAGTTGCCGATGCGCCCGGCCATTTCCTCGTATCGCTCCCCGCCCGGTGCGCGCAGAAGCCAGCCCGGCTCTCGCATCGCGCCGGGGGCAGCGGCTTCGATCTCGTGGTGGTGAAACCCCTCCCAGTCGCCGACATGCACCTCCTGGATACGCGGATCGAGGGTGATTTCAGACCTAAGACCGATGATCTCGCGGATGATCTGCGCCGTGTGAACGGTGCGGCCGAGCGGGCTCGCGATGATGGACCAGCGCTCGCGGTCGTCCACCAGCGGCTTCAGATGCTTGCCCATGCGGCGAGCCTGCTCACGGCCAAGGTCGGTCAGCGCCGAATCCCACTGGCCCTGCAGGCGCTGGGCATGGTTGAACTCGGTTTGGCCGTGACGGACGAGATAGATCAATTCTTCTACGCAAAGGTTGCCGATACTCTGGCTGTACGACTACCCTAACGGCTGGCAAAGGGCACGCCTCATTCTGCTAGCCCCGCCAATTCGGGAGGATCGATGGTCGCGTTGGAAGAGTTTACAGGCGGCAAGCCAGTGGCTGAGGGCCGCTGGCAAGCGATCATCGACGGCCAGCATGTGGATGCATTGTCGGGCGCGCGGTTGGATATGGTATCGCCGTCCGACGGGCAGGTTTTCGCGTCGATTCCCCGTTGCGGGGCTGAAGACATCAATCGCGCAGTCAAGGCGGCGCGACGCGCATTTGCAGACGGACCGTGGGGCAGAATGGCACCGGCCGATCGTGGGCGGATCCTGATGAGGTTATCGGCATTGATCGCTGCAGAGCATGAGACTCTGGCGCAGATGGATGCGCTCGACGTTGGCAAGTCGATCAAACAGGCGCGCGCCGACATCACGGTCCTGTCGCGCTATTACGAGTTCTATGCCGGGGCAGCCGACAAGACCGGAGGCGAGACGATACCGCTACCCGGCGGCTTCACCGCGATGACCTTCCGTGAGCCGCACGGCGTCGTGGGCGCGATCCTGCCCTGGAACTCGCCCACACAGATGCTTGGGCGCACTTCGGCGCCTGCTTTGGCAATGGGCAATGTAATGGTCGTGAAGCCGGCGGAGGATGCCTGCCTTTCGGCGATCCGTATCGCCGAGCTTGCGCTGGAGGCGGGGCTGCCACCGGGTGTTCTGAATATCGTGACCGGATTGGGTGAGGAAGCAGGCGCCGCGCTCGCCGCGCATCCCGACGTCAACTTCATTACCTTCACGGGCTCGCCGGAGGTTGGCGCGATCATCCAGAAACTTGCCGCCGACAACCATGTCGCGGTGACTTTGGAGCTGGGCGGCAAGTCTCCACAGATCGTCTTTGCCGACGCCGACCTTGAGGCGGCGCTGCCGATTATTGTCGGTGCGATCACGGTCAATTCCGGCCAGACCTGTGTCGCCGGCAGCCGCCTGCTGGTCGAGGAAGCTGCCTGGGATCGGGTCGTCTCAGCCTTTGCCGAACGCTTCGGGCAACTGGTCACAGGGCCGCACCAGGGCGACTATGATTTCGGCGCGCTGATCAACGCCAAGCAGCGTGATCGGGTGAAGCGCTTCATCGCTGGCGCCAAGGCTGACGGCGTCGCCGTTCTGGCAGAGGGCAAGGTCGCGCCCGATGCCGCTTCGTCGGGCTATTATGTCCCGGCGGTATTGTTCGGACCGGTGCCGGTCGATCACGCCCTGGCGAAGCAGGAGGTGTTCGGGCCATGCCTGTCAGTCATTCCGTTCAAGGACGAGGCTGATGCCATCAGCCTTGCCAACGACACGGAATACGGGCTGGCAGCCGGCGTGTGGACCCGCGACATCGGCCGCGCGATGCGGCTGGCGCGCAAGGTTCGCTCGGGCCAAATTTATATCAACGGCTATGGCGCCGGCGGCGGTGTGGAACTGCCCTTCGGCGGCTTTAAGAACTCGGGTCACGGGCGGGAAAAGGGATTGGAGGCATTGAAGGAATTCTCTGCCACTAAGACTGTCGTCATCAATCACGGCATCTAAGGAAGGCTGCGTCCGAAGCAGTCTCGACAGCGGGGAGGGAAGCATGGCCGAATTCATGGCCGATTATGTCGTCGTGGGTGCGGGCTCGGCTGGTTGTGTCGTGGCAGCGCGGCTTAGCGAAACCGGGGCAAAGGTGCTGCTCCTTGAAGCCGGGCCGCGCGACTGGCACCCGATGATCCATATTCCGGCCGGCATTCTGAAGCTGCTTTATAACCCGCGGGTCAACTGGAATTATACCGCCGAGCCGGAACCCTCGACCGGCAACCGGCCGATCCATTTTCCGCGCGGCAAGGTGCTGGGCGGCTCCAGCTCGATCAACGGCATGTTCTATGTACGTGGCAATCCGGCCGATTATGACGGCTGGGCTCAGATGGGCTGTCGCGGCTGGACCTTTGACGACGTGCTGCCGATGTTTCGGAAATCCGAGCGCTATATGTCGGGCGGCGACCCCGAGTTCCGAGGCCAGGACGGGCCGCTTCAGGTCGAAGATTACCGCACTATCCTGCCGCTGACCCACCGCTTCGTCGAGGCGGCCCAGCAGGCCGGCTTTCCACTGACCAAGGATTACAACGGCAAAACGCAGGAGGGCGTGGGCTACGCCCAGATGACCCGGTTGGGCCGCTTCCGCGCCTCGACCGCGCGGACCTTTCTGCGCGCCGCAGCGCACCGGGACAACCTGCAGGTTCTGACCGGGGCCCCGGCCACCAAATTGCTGTTCGAAGGCCGGCGCTGTGTTGGCGTCGCTTTTCGGCGTGGCGGCAAGACTGAAAAGGCTCTGGCCGCGCGTGAGGTGATCTTGTGCGGCGGTTCGATCAACTCACCCCAATTGCTGCAGATTTCGGGCGTCGGACCGGCGGAGCATTTGAAGTCTATCGGCGTCGAGGTGGTGCTGGACGCGCCTGGCGTCGGCGCCAATATGATCGACCATTACACAGCGCGGATCACGCATCGCGTGAAAGATCTGATCTCGATCAACCAGCTGTCGCGAGGACCGCGCCTCATGGGTGAACTGGTGAAGTTCGTGACGCGCGGCAACGGCGCGCTCACCTTCGGGGTCACCAGCGCCACTATCTTTTGTCGCAGTCGCGAGGGGTTGGCGAGCCCGGATCTGCAGCTTCTGTTCACGCCGGCTAGCTATGACCAGAACCGCTTCGGCCAGTTGGAATACAAGTCCGGCATGACGGTAGCAGTCTGCCCGACCCGACCCGACAGCCGGGGATCGGTCATGGCGAAATCGGCCGACCCGTTCGAATACCCTGCCATTGCACCCGGGTATCTGACGGCGGAAAGCGATCTCGACGTCATGCTTTCGGGCATCAAAAAGGTCCGCCATATCTTTGCCCAATCTCCGCTGGCGCAGCACAGTCTGGGCGAAACCCTGCCGACCGAGGCGGTCGCTAGCGACACGGACCTGATCGAGTTCTGCCGCCGCGGCGGCACCAGTCTCTATCACCAGGTCGGTACCTGCCGCATGGGGGAAGACCCCGGCGCGGTGGTCGATTCTCGACTGCGCCTGCGTGGGCTCCAGGGATTGCGGGTGGTCGATGCCTCGATCATGCCGACGCTCACTACAGGGAACACCAATGCTCCCAGCATCATGATCGGCGAGAAGGCCGCGGCGATGATCCGCGAGGACGTGCGGGCATGAGCCCACGGGTAACGGCAAAGTATCGTCGATGAATCCGCATAATATTAAACGTCGTTGCGGGTGAAATTTAACCACGATACGCTTCTTCTTAGGAGCGCGGATCGAGTCAGGACCGCGTGATCATAAAAAGGGGGACCTATGCCGTCGTTTTTTGACCGCAGCAGCCAGATCGCAAAGCCCGGGTTCAGCCGCTGGCTTGTTCCTCCCGCCGCCCTGGCCATCCATCTCTGCATCGGCCAGGCCTACGCCTTCTCGGTTTTCAAGCTGCCGATGACCAAGCTGATCGGGGTTACCGCATCGGCGCCCGATGATTGGAAACAGTCTGAGCTGGGTTGGATATTTTCGATCGCGATCGTCTTTCTCGGCCTATCGGCTGCCGTGTTCGGTCGCTGGGTCGAAAGCGGCGGCCCGCGGCGGGCGATGTTCGTCGCCGCCTGCTGCTTCGGCGGCGGCTTCCTGGTCGCGGCGCTCGGCGTTCAGCTTCACAATATCTGGATCGTCTATCTGGGTTACGGCGTGCTGGGCGGGATCGGGCTCGGCATCGGCTATATCTCCCCGGTCTCGACGCTGATCAAATGGTTTCCCGACCGGCCCGGCATGGCGACCGGCATGGCGATCATGGGATTCGGCGGTGGGGCGATGATCGCTTCACCCCTGTCGCTGATGCTGATGAAGTTCTACGCGACCCCGCAGTCGGTTGGCGTGACCCAGACCTTCGTGACGATGGGCGCGATCTATTTCCTGGTGATGATGTTTGGGGTCTTCCTGGTCCGCCTTCCCGCCGACGGCTGGAAACCGGATGGGTTTGTGCCGCGAGCCGTGGCCGGCACCATGATCACAGTCGGTAACGTGTCGGTCGACCAAGCGTTCAAGACCCGTCAGTTCTGGCAATTATGGCTGGTCCTGTGCATGAACGTGACGGCCGGCATCGGCATCCTGGAGACGGCCTCACCGATGATCCAGGAGATGTTTCCGGGCCATGTGACCGCCGCTGCCGCCGGTGGTTTCGTCGGCCTGCTCAGCATTTTCAACATGGCGGGCCGGTTCGTCTGGTCCTCGACCTCGGACTATATCGGCCGCCGCAACACCTACATGATCTTTTTCACGCTCGGCATCCTCCTCTATGCGTCGATACCCTCGATCGGCCATATGGGTTCGGTTCCGCTTTTCGTGGCGGTCTGCGTAATTCTGCTCAGCATGTATGGCGGCGGTTTCGCGACGATCCCGGCCTATCTTAAAGATGTATTCGGCACGATGCATGTCGGCGCGATCCACGGCCGGCTACTGACCGCCTGGTCGGTCGCGGGCGTGCTCGGCCCGGTTCTGGTCAATTACATCCGCGACTATCAACTGGCCCAGGGTGTGGCCAAGCCTGACGCCTACAACGTCACAATGTATCTGATGGCGGTTCTGCTGATGGTGGGCTTCGTGTCGAACTGGTTCATGAAGCCGGTCGACACAAGGCATCTTTATCAGGGCGAGCCGCTCAAGGCGTAAGCAGGATTGGAGGGTACGATGACCGAGAAAGTAACCAAGACTTCACCGGCACTGATCCTGCTCGCGTGGGCCATTGTCGGCATTCCATGGCTCTGGGGCTTCAGCCAGACCCTGCAGAAGGCCGCGGCCTTGTTCCAATAATCCTCACGCCACCGGCGGGATTACCCCCAGCTCCTGATAGCGCCGCATGTATTTTCGGATCATGTCGGCTGTGTCGATGACACCGTGGAAGCCGTGCTGGTGGATCTTGACAGTGCTGGCCAGCCCATAGCGCACCACGTCCGTCGCCGCGATCGGCGCAGTCCAGGCGCCGCCCACCTCCAGCGATTCGCCGAACAGCGCCCCAGGGTCCTCCGGCGCACGCAAGCCATATTTGCGGACCATGCCGGGCCACAGATGGAGCAGCTTCCTGAGCTCGGTGATGATCTCGAAATTGTCGGGCGCGCCCAGTTCCATATTCAGGGCCTCGGCGACGATCGGGAAGGCGTCGTGCAGCGAGAAGACGTCGCCGTTGGTCAGGTTGAAGGTCTCGTTGCGCGCGGCGGGTGATTCCGCCGCCCATTCCAGTCCTTCGGCGATCAGGTCGGCGTCGGCGACATCGGTCACCATGCTGGGGCCGGTCGGCTGGGGCAGGGGAAGGCCCGCCTCCTTACGTAGGGCGGCGAAGATGCCCAGCACCAGATAGGAATTCATGTTCGAGCCGATCGCGTCGCCGGCGATCATCGCGGTGCGGAACACGGTCGACGACCATGTGTGTCCGGCCCGCTTGGCAGCGATGTAGTCTTCCTGGTGATAATAGAAATTCTCATGCGGAATGCGCGGCAGGCTTTCCTTAAAGGGAATCGGCATGACCCGGTCCCAGAGGTGTGATCCATAGGCCTTCATCCCGTGCATCAGCGAGATGTGGCGGAAGCCCTTGGCGGCGCTGAGCAGCGGGTCCATCACATTGGTCAGCATCGCCAGGTTCTTGGCCGCCTGCCCGGGGTCCTGCCAGCCGACAACCATATTGCCCTGCATCTCGTTAACCGCCGTATAGGCGACATGGGTGATATCGTTCATGGCGCCGAACACCTCGCGGCAACGGGCAGTGTCCAGCAGGTCGACGGGAATGAACTGCGCCTTGCCCAGTGGCACGAAAGGCGCGCGGCGCGACACCGCGACGACCTCCCATTCGTCGCGGCCGCCAAACAGCTTGACCGCCGAAGTGCCGACGAGCCCCGACGCCCCCACGATCAGTATCTTCTTCCCCGCCATCGAATGCTCCATTTCCTATGTACGGGAGGCTCTTAGCACAGCTGATCCGTGTGCCGATCCGAAAATTGCGACGCATCTACAAAGATAGCGCCGAGCTCCGATATAGAGTAGACTAACCTTGCTTAGTTCACTGGAGGCGTTATGCGCACCGTCAACATTCATGAGGCCAAGACCCAGCTGTCGCGATTGATCGATCAGGCGACCAAGGGGGAGTCGTTCGTGATCGCCAAGGCGGGCAAGCCGCTGGTAAAGGTTGTCGCTATCGACGCGCCGTCGAAGAGTCGCCGCCTCGGCTTCATGGCGGGTCAGTTCGAGGTTCCCGATGATTTCGATAGAATGTTCGAGGCGGAAATAGATGCGCTGTTCGGGACTGGCGCTTGAAGCTTCTGCTCGATACGCATCTCCTCCTCTGGGCCGCAGGCCAACCAGAACATCTGTCGAAAGCAGCACGTTCACTGCTCGACAATGCGGAGAACGAACTCTTGTTCAGCGTGGCCAGTTTGTGGGAGGTCGCGATCAAAAGCACGCTGGGACGCGCCGACTTCCATGTCGATCCGAAACTCTTGCGGCGCGGGTTGCTGGACAACGGTTACGTTGAACTCCCGATTACCAGCGCACACGCTGTCGCCGTCACGACTCTCCCCTTGATTCATAAAGACCCGTTCGACCGCCTCATCGTGGCACAGGCGCTGACGGAAGGAATCACCTTGGTCACATCGGATTTAGTCGTATCCCAATATCCTGGGGCGATCCGCGCAGTTTAGACTTGATATGGGTGATCCATACCCTGTTTGTTCTTTTTGCCAACGGATTTCTTCGCGCCTACCCTACCCAGCTACCCCCGCATCCTGCGCACGACATCCACTGTGCCATCGATCAGGAAGTTGCGATAGGTGCGTTGGCACACGCGCCAGCCGTCTGCGGTGCGGGTAAATTCATCATCGTATTCGCCCCAGCAAGTGTAATGCTCGCCGGCGCAACGGTTGATGCCATTGTGGACGGCGTAGAAATGCGCCTTGGATTTTGCCGTGTCGCCGTCGACCGTTACCCGGAAGTTGCACACATTGTGGTGCGTCGCGCCGCAGTCCGAACCCGGGCCCATACCGCGCGTTACATGTTCGATCAGCGGCGCCAGTCCTTCCTGCATCTTGCCGTTGGTCGAGCGGTAGTCGCCGACGCAGTCGTCGGTGAACACCTCGGTCAGGCGGGCGAAGTCCTTCTGGTCGATGATGTCGCAATAACGGACATAGACCTGCTCAATGGCGAGCTTGTCTTCAAGAAAAGCGAGAAAGTCGGCCATCAGCCTTCTTCTTCGATGGCGATCTGCGCGATTGCCCGCGGGGTCGCATTAAATCCGGTTGCGATGAAATGGCCGAGTGCGACTGCGGATACGCACAGCACGACCGACGCGACGACATTTACGGCCGCTCGCACCATCGCTCCGTTCCGCAACAGGTCGAGGGTTTGCAGGCTGAACGACGAAAATGTGGTAAATCCGCCGCAGATTCCGATCATGACGAACAGACGAATATTCTCGCTGACCGGAAAGCGCCCATGAGCAAGTGTCAGTGTGCCGAATAGACCAATAATGAATGAGCCCAGTATATTGATGCCGATCGTGCCCCAGGGAAGATTCTGGCTGATCGGCAGGGCGGCCACGGAAATCAGATAGCGGGCGAGTGTGCCCACAGCTCCGCCCAAAACGACCATCAGACACGTTGAGAAAGACATTCGGGTCTCCTAGCTTCGTGGGCCGTTCAGCATATGAAGTATCGGGTCACGGCGCGACGGGCAATTCGGTCGTCTCAACCCAGTCCACGATCAATTCACGCTTGGCGAACAGCCAAGCGCCATCTTGCCTCATGAACCGGTCCTGATAGCGGATCCCCCAGTCGATCCGGACCTGCTTGCCGCCTTCGGGTCGCTTCAGATGGTAGGCGACTGCATAGGTCTCGCCCTCGGCCGTGTCGCCTGTGATGGTCACAGTTTGATTCCGGACCGTATGCAGCGTCGATGCATAGAGGCCGTCCAGTCGTGACGGAATGCCCAATATTTGTGTGCGGCCGCGCCAAGCGTTGCCGCTGCGGTCGATCACCCCGTTTTCGGTAAATAGACTTGCCAGCGCTTCGGCATTTCGGCGGTCGACCGCTTGGGCATAGAGATTGGCCAGGCGATACAGCGCCCATTCGTCCTGGGGCGCGCTTTCGCTCATGTCACGCTGTCCCGCCACGCTGTGATGCGCTTGAAGAAAGTGGGAAGCTCGCCGGCCGTCTTGCACCATGCGGAGGGAATGAACTCGATGACGTTGGCGCCGGCTTCGATCATTGCCGAGACGGATCCCAGGGTCGATTCCAGGTCGGGACGATCCTGACCCGGCTGTACTGCCGGCCTTATGCCGACACGAACCTGGGCAACCGCAGGGTCGCGACCCTTGGCGGCGAAGGCATCGCGCAGCGCCTTGATATGAACCGCCAGTACTTCCGGATTCCGCTCCATCGGAATCCAGCCGTCGCCGTAATCGGCGATGCGGGCGAAATTCTTTTCAGTCGGCTTCAGCCCGAACCACATCGGGATGCCGCCCGTCTGGACTGGTCGCGGGAAGGCATGGATTCGATCGAAACTGACGGTTTTTCCTGCAAAGCTTGCCGGTGCCTGCGACCATAGAAGCTTACAGACCGCGACCTGTTCATCCATTCGAGTATAGCGATTTTCCCATGGCAGGCCGGATGCGTCGTATTCTTCCTTCTGCCAACCGATGCCCAGTCCTATCGTGACCCGGCCGCGCGATATTACATCCAGCGTCGCCAACTGCTTGGCGAGCAGCACCGCAGGCCGGAGCGGGGAGATCAGTACTCCGGTTGAAAGGCGTATGCGCTTGCTGACGGCGGCGACTGCCGCCAGCACCGTCAACGGCTCGAACCAGGGATAATCCAAAGGCATGGGAAAGGGACCGTAGGGGTAATTCTCCAGATGTTCGCCCATCACGACATGGTCTGTGATGCTCAGCATATCGACGCCGGCTTCGTCGGCCAGACGTGCGGCATCGACCACGCCGGAGAAGTCGCCGCCGTATAGACGTTCCATTCCGATGATCCCGATGGACACCTTCACCATGACGATTCTCCGATTGTCTTTGCGAATAAAGGCAAGTTGTAGCGACGCAATCCCGCCGCCGCCAGGGCGTGCGGCTAGAGGGTCAGAACCTTGCCCGGATTCATCAAATTCTGTGGGTCGATCGACCGCTTCAGCAGCTTCATCAGGTTCAGAGCGTCGCCGTGCTCCTGGTCCAGGAACTTCATCTTATAGCTGCCGACGCCGTGTTCGCCGGTGCAGGTGCCGCCCATCGAGATCGCGCGGCGGACCAGCCGGTCGTTCAACCGCTCGACCTCGGCAACGTCCTTGGGGTCTTCGCGGTCGATCAGCATGACCAGATGAAAATTGCCGTCGCCGACATGACCCAGCAGCGGCGCCTTGAGCCAGGTCGCCGCCAAATCCTTCTTGGTTTCGGCGATACATTCCGCGAGCCTTGAGATCGGCACGCAGACATCGGTTGGGAAGGCCTGCTTGCCGGGCTGGAGAGCCAGGATCGCCCACAGCGAATCATGCCGCGCCTGCCACAGCTTGCTGCGTTCCTCCGCCACAGTCGCCCATTTGAAGTCCTGCCCACCGTTGTCGGCTGCAATCGCCTGTACCATCTGGGCCTGTTCTATGACGCCGGCCTCGGTTCCGTGGAATTCCAGCAGCAGTGTCGGGGCGACTGGATAATCCAGCTTCGAATAGCGGTTGAGCGCATCCATCTGGGTGTCGTCCATCAACTCGATCCGGGCGACTGGGATGCCCGACTGGATAGTCGTGATGACTGTGTCGACCGCGCCATCGATCGTCTTGAAGTTGCAGATGGCCGATGAGGTGGCCTCCGGGATGCCGTAGAGCCGCACAGTGATTTCGGTGAAGATACCGAGCGTGCCCTCGGACCCCACGAACAGGCGGGTCAGGTCGTAACCCGCCGACGATTTCCGCGCTCGTCCGCCGGTATGGATGATCTGTCCATCGGGCAGTACCACGGTCAGCGCCAGAACATTCTCCCGCATGGTGCCATAGCGCACCGCGTTGGTGCCCGAGGCGCGGGTCGCGGTCATGCCGCCGATCGAGGCGTCTGCCCCGGGGTCGACCGGAAAGAACAAACCGGTGTCGCGCAGATGCTGGTTCAGCTGCTTGCGGGTGACGCCTGGCTGAACGGTGACGTCCATATCCTCGGCATGCACGGCTAATATCTGGTTCATCTCCGAAAGATCGATGCAGATGCCGCCTTTCAGCGCACCTATATGGCCTTCCATCGAGCTGCCGACGCCGAAGGGGATGATCGGCGTATCGGTCGCGGCACAGATCTTGACAATTGCCGAGACTTCCTCCGTCGAATGAGCATAGACCACGGCGTCCGGCGGCAGCGGCGGATGCCAGCTGGCGTCCGTGCCGTGATGCTGGCGCACGGCCATCCCGGTGGTAACGCGGTCGCCGACAAGGGCCTTGATCTGGGTAACGGCGGATTCGAGATTGGTCATTGTGCGGCTTCCGGGGCGTAGGGGAGTACGGATGGGGTTTCTTCGGGAATGGGGCTGATGGTCTCGAGCGTGCGGCCGGTGGTTTTGGCGCCGTAGGCCAAAGCGATTCCCGCAGTGATGACCCAAGCGCCTGCGATATAGGCGAAGACATAGGGATATCCCAGGCCGGTGAATATGGCCGAGATGACGAAGGGGTTTACGACATTGGCCAGCCGCCCGACACCATAGGCCAGACCCGTGCCGCTGTTCCTGACGTCGGTCGGATATTGCTCGGGCGTATAGGCAAAGCCGAGCGCGGAGAATGTGTCCATCATTGTTGCTGCGAGAAACCCGAAGATCACGATCGCTACCGGCTCGAATGTCAGCCCGTAGAGAAGCCCGAACAGCGCAATCGCCAGCGCAACGGCCGCGATGCTGTATTTCCGTTCGACACGATCCGACAGATAGACGGCGAACAGCGCGCCCGGCAGCGCGCCCAGGTTGATCAATGTCACGTAATTCAGGCTGTGCACCATCTCAAAGCCGTGGCGGGCCAGCAGTGTCGGCACCCAGGACATGAACCCGTAGAAGCCGATCGTCTGGAAGAACCAGATGCCGCAGAGTGACAGTGTCGTGCGTAGATAGGTTGGGCTGAACAAGGCGCTCCAACCCAGGGTCGGCGCCAGCGGCCGTTTCGGCTGCGGCGGCGGTTCATAGAGCGGGCCGTTCCAGCGCTCGATCGAGGCCTCGATCTTCAGCAGATTGGCTTCTGCCTCATCCGCGCGCCCGACCCTCAGCAGCCACCGCGGCGATTCGTAAAGACTGCGGGCCAGGATGATGAAGGGCAGGCCCAGTGCGCCCCAGACGAATATCCAGCGCCAGCCGTTTTCGCCCAGCGGAATGACCAGCCGCGCGACCCAGCTGGTGATCGTAATTCCCGAAAGCGCGATGACCATCGCCCAGGATTGCCATCGCCCGCGCACGGCTGCCGGGAATATCTCGGCGATATAGGTGATGACCGCGACTGTTGCCGAGGCGATGCCAAGTCCGGTCAGGAACCGAAGCGCCACCAGCATCGGCACATTCGTCGAAAAGCCGGTCGCCAGAGAGAAGATCGAGAAAATCGCCGTGAACATCATCATCCCTTTGACGCGACCGATCCGGTCCGCGATCATCCCGCCGAATGTGCCGCCGATCGCCATTCCAAGGAATCCGGCGGCAGTGGCCAGCGCGATCTGGTCGTTGGTGATGCCCCAAAGCTGGATCAGGGCGGGCGCGGCATTGGAAAAGGTGAAGATGTCGCTGACGTCGAAGAACAGCGGAATTGCGACGATCCAAAGCAATCGCCGGTGCATCGGCGATATCGGAAGTCGATCGATCCGGGCAGCGACCGTCTGATCGTTCATTACCGGTTAATCCCCTAAGCCGCGCCCATCCGGCGCGTTTCGCCGCTGTCGTAGATTCCTATACGGCATTTCCTAAGCTTTGGTGAAGGCCATCCGGCGGCGGTCAAAAAGAAACGGGCCTCCCAAAGGGAAGGCCCGTATGTCGCAGAAGACTTGTCGGCGTTTGGGATCAATAGCCCGGCGGCGGTGGCGGCGGATAATAAGGCTGCTGCTGGGGGGGCGGCGGTGTTGTCGCATAGCCCCCGGCCGCACCGGCAGCGCCGCCGATCAAAGCACCCAGCGCGGCGCCGCGGCCGCCGCCGGCAATCGCACCTAAGCCGGCGCCTGCGCCGGCACCAAGTAAAGCGCCGCCTGCGGCACGCTGCCCGGGGTCATAGGGATTCGTGCAGGCTGTGACGGTGCCCAGCATCAGCAGGCCGACCGTGGCTGTTTTGAGTAAGCGGTTCATTTTGAAGCTCCACTTTGTAAACTGGAAATTTAACCCGCTGACCGGACAACGGTTCCGGCAAAATTGGTTAGCGGGCCGGTGGCAAAACACGGGCCCGCCAATATGGCCCGATTGTGACGGACGTTAAGCCCCGAACCTACGCTCGCGCCGTCGCCCTCTCTCGCAAGTTCGGCAGGAACGCAGTCAGCAGTCCGATCGCCGGCAGGAATGCACAGACCTGATAGACAAAGCTTATGCTGGTCGCGTCTGCCAGGCTGCCCAGCACCGCTGCGCCGATGCCACCCATACCGAATGCGAAGCCGAAGAACAGTCCGGCCACCATGCCGACCTTGCCCGGGATCAGTTCCTGCGCGAACACCAATATCGCCGAAAAGGCAGACGCCAGAACTACGCCGATGATGACGCTGAGCACGCCGGTCCAGAACAGATTCGCGTGCGGCAGCATCAGAGTGAAGGGCAGCACGCCCAGAATCGAGACCCAGATCACCCGCTTGCGCCCGACGCGGTCGCCGATCGGACCGCCCAATATCGTACCCAGCGCCACCGCGCCCAAGAACAGGAACAGGTAAAGCTGCGAGACCTCCACCGACAGCTGGAACTTGTCGATCAGATAGAAAGTGAAATAGCTGGTGATGCTGGCCAGGTAGAAATATTTGGAAAAAATCAGCAGCAGCAGGATCATGATCGCAAATCCCGTGCGCTTAGCCGACAGCCCCGTGGCGGCTGCCCCCATGCTCCGATTGCGTGGCGTATTAGCCCGCACATGTGCGGCGTACCAGGAACCGACGCGGGCCAGGATGAACATGCCCAGCAGCGCGGCAACCGAAAACCAAGCGACGCTGCCCTGGCCGCGCGGCAGGACGATGAAGGCGGCAAGCAGAGGCCCCAAAGCCGAGCCGAAATTGCCGCCGACCTGGAAGAAGGATTGCGCCAGTCCGTGTCTTCCACCCGACGCCATCCTGGCGACCCGCGACGCTTCGGGATGAAACACCGAAGAGCCCAGTCCGATCAAAGCCGAGGCTGCGAGCAGAATGTAGAAACTCTCGCTGCGCGACAGCAGCAGCAGCCCCAGGAAGGTAAAGCCCATGCCGAAGACCAACGAATAGGGGCGGGGCCTGCGGTCCGCCACCAGTCCGACGACTGGCTGCAGCAGTGACGCCGTCAGTTGATAGGTCAGCGTGATGAGGCCGACTTGCCCGAATCCCAATCCCAGAGAGGTCTTAAGGATCGGATAAAGCGCTGGCAGAAGCGACTGCATCATGTCGTTCAGCAGATGGCAAAAGCTGATTGCGCCTAGGATCGCCACCGCGGTCGTCTCGGCCGGGCGCGAGTCCGTTATGCTGATTTGGGTCATCGTACCGTCCAGAGTCGGGTCATGCCGCAATAGGCGCGGACCCTAACATTGAATACGAACCGCCGTGTCATCAGGTTCCTCGCGAGAAA
>PLTD01000091.1 GCA_003165335.1 Rhodospirillales bacterium
GCTTCAGCCGGGGGAAGATGTTAAGTCAGGTCCGGAGCGTTTTGCCGAATTTGAGAACATCTTCCGAAAAGAGCTTCGGCTGCTCATAGGCCGCGAAATGGCCGCCATGCGGCATCTCGGTCCATTGCACCAGCTTGTACTGGCGCTCGGCATAGCTTTTCGGCCAGAAAACAAGCTCACCCGGGAAATGGGCGACGGCAGTCGGCTTGGTAATTACGCCAGGCACGGGCGGGGCGGGCGTCGCACCGCCCGTATACATCCAGGACGCAGTGCCGAATGTATTGGTCACCAGATAGACCATAATGTTGTCGAGCACCTCGTCACGCGTATAGACAGACCAGGGGTCACCATTGGTCGTATCCGACCAGGTCTTCATCTTCTCGAAAATCCAGGCGGTGACACCGAGCGGACTGTCGGTCATGGCATAAGACAGGGTTAGCGGCTTAGTCGATTGAATGTGAATATAGCCGCCCTCCTTCATGTAGACTTGGCCCCAGCGCGCCATTGATGCCTTATCCTCGTCGGTAACGACCGGTCCGCCGACGCCCAGCAGGAAGTTCAGATGCACGGCCTTGCAACCGCCGCCCTCGGCACCCAGCCAATTAGAAATTTGTGCGCCATAATCTCCACCCTGGGTAACATAGGATGAGTAGCCCAGATTTTGGGTCATCATTTTGTCCCACAGTGCAGCGACCTCGCGCGAACTGATCGGCTTCTTCGGCTTGGATGAGAAGCCGAAGCCCGGGATCGACGGGCAAATCACTGTGAATGCGTCCTCCGCGTTGCCGCCGAATTTCTCCGGATGCGCGATCATGTCGATCGCCTTCAGGAATTCCACGAAGGAACCCGGCCAGCCATGGGTCATAATCAGCGGCTGCGGGTTGGAGCCCGAGCCCTTTTCATACATGAAATGGATTTCGTAATCCTCGACCTTCGCCTTGAAATGCTGGTGCTTATTCATCGCCGCTTCGCGGGCGCGCCAGTCGTATTTGGTGACCATATAGTTGGCAAGATCCTTCAGCGCCGCATCGCTGGTACCGTATTGCCAGGGCTCACCCTCGGGCACGTCGGGCCACTGCGCCTCCTTGATCCGGGACTTGATCCAATCGAGCCGCGCCTGCGGCACGTCGATCTTGAATGGTGTCACATCTTTCATCGGCGGCGCTCCATTTGGCGAGATTGCGGCATGCGCGTTGAGGCCTCCGGCGGCAACGGCCAAGCCGGCGCCAGCCGCCAGCACGTCGCGCCGGGACATCGATATTTTATCCATCGCTGAAAGTTTCCCCATAGCTGCTTTATTTATTGAAACAATTGTGGACGACGCGAACAACCGCGTCCAGCGTTTCATGCTATGCGGCACGCGCCGCGGCAATGCGCTGAGCATCTTCGTCGGCGATGCCGCGCCGGGCCATTTTCAGGTCGTAATGGGTCTGGAGATTCATCCAGAACTCGGCACTATTGCCAAAATAAAGCCCCAGGCGAAGCGCCGTGTCGGCAGTAATCCGCCGTCTGCCGTTCACCACCTCGGCGATACGATTGGGTGAAATCCCGATTGCTTTGGCAAGTTGATTCTGCGACAGGCCATATTCAGCCAGAAACTCTTCCTTCAGCATCTCACCCGGTGTGACGGGGGCGAAATCATCATGCGTCATGTCTTTGCTCCCTCGTGATAATCGACGATGCCGACCTCTTCGGCATGGCCTTCATTCCACTCAAAAATCACACGCCATTGATCGTTGATCCGGATCGAATGGAATGCCTTCAAATCGCCTTTCAGTTTCTCCAGGCGATTTGAAGGCGGCACTAGCAAAACCTCCAGCCTCGACGCAGCATTCACCGCCTCCAACTTGCGCTTCGCTGGTCTCGCGAAGCCTTGGAAACCGGAAACGCACTCGTCTCGGAACAGCGCTTCAGTTCGCTTATCGCCAAACGATTCAATCATCCGAGCTTACCGCAACCCGGTATGCGGTAAAAGAGGTGGATTGCTTACCGCGGTGCGATTTTGTCGATTTCCGCCAGATCCTCGGCCGTCATCGCCCAATCGGCAGCCTTGACGTTCGCCGCGACCTGCGCGGCTTTGGTTGCACCGGCGATTACACTGGGAATAACCGGCTGGGCCAGTAACCAGGAAAATGCAAGCTCCAGAATAGTATGTCCCCGCGCCTCGGCAAAATCCGTAAGTTTGCCGACGATGTCGAACTTCTCGTCGGTCAGGAAATGATCAAAATAGCCGCTGCCTTGAGCCGCAGCGAGCCGAGTGCCTTCTTGCAGCGGCGCGCCTTTTTTGAATTTCCCGGTCAACATTCCGCTCGCCAATGGGAAATACGGCAAAATCCCGAGCCCGTAATGTTCGGCCATAGGCTTAAGCTCGGCCTCGACTTTGCGCACGATCACGCTGTATTCGTCCTGGCACGAAATAAAGCCGTTGAAGCCGCGCGTTTGGGCAATCCAGGCCGCGTCGGCGACGCCCCAAGCCGGGACGTTGGAGCAGCCGACATAACGGACCTTGCCGGAACTGACGAGGTCGTCCAATGCCCGCAGGGTCTCTTCCATCGGGGTCAGCGGATCAGGTGCGTGCAGTTGGTAGAGGTCGATCCAGTCGGTCTGGAGCCGGCGCAGACTGTCCTCGACTGCCGTCAAAATATAGCGGCGGGAGGCGCCCTTCTTAACGCCTTCCTTGTCCATCTGCATGCCGAACTTGGTGGCCAACACGATATCCTTACGGCGCTCGCCCAGGACCTGACCCATCATGGTTTCCGAGGTGCCTGCCCCGCCATAGATGTCTGCGGTGTCGAACAGAGTGATGCCGGCGTCGAGCGCGGCGTGAATGACGGTACGGGAGCCTTCGAGGTCGAGCCTCATGCCGAAATTGTTGCAGCCCAGCCCGACGACCGACACCTGCAGTCCCGATTTTCCCATGCTACGATATTTCATTTTCTGATCCCCGAAATTGGACGCCGCGCGACTGGCGCTGAACACGCCCTTATCAAAATGTTGCCGCTAGGTTATTGCCTCTAAGCTTGTGTGCTGTCGACTCCTACCGCGCATGTCGCGCGCAAAACCCGCGGGTCGACAGACTGGGACGGTTTGATGGGAAGATTATCAATTTGTGTGGCCGTTTTTGCCATCAGCATGGCTGTTGCTGTGTCGTCGGCCAGGGCCGAGAAAATCGTGTTGCGACTGGCAGATGGCATGCCGACGGGTCATATAATCGACCGGCTGGTAGTCGAGCCGTTCATCAAGGAAGTTGAAAAAGCGACGGACGGCGCTGTCGAAATCCAACATTTTCCTGCAGAGCAGCTCGGCAAGTCACGCGATATGCTGATGCTGACGCGGTCGGGCGTCGCCGATATCGGCTTCATAGTGCCATCCTACATGTCGGACCGTATGCCGCTGACGGCGGTTACGGAACTGCCGGGGATATTCCAGACCACATGCCAGGGCAACGCGGCCCTGCGCGAGTTGACCAAGACCGGCAGCATCCTGGACGAACAGGAATTCAAATCGAATGGCATCAGGCCGCTGATCATCTTCCTGTTGCCTGCTTATCAATTGATCCTTTCCTCTTCGCACCGCCTGAATGACCTCAAGGATATCGAAGGGCTGAAAATCCGCACACCCGGCGGCGCGATGGACCTGACCGTACTGGGAATGGGTGCGGTACCGATCCGCGTCGCGCCTCCAGAAATTTATGAATCGATGTCTCGTGGCACGCTCGACGGCGCTCTGCTCGCTTATCAAAGCGCGGTGTCTTACCATCTGCTGCCGCTGATCAAATCGGGAACGACAGGCCAGGATTTCGGCACGGTCACCGTGACCTTTTCGATCGGCATCAAGCGTTGGGAGGCGTTACCGCCGCAAGTGCAGAAAACCCTCGCCGATATCGGACGAACCATTAGCGAGCAGGCCTGTGGACCTTTCGACAAGGCGGAAAGCGAGTCGATCGAGAAGATGCGCGCGGCAGGGGTCCGGTTGCTCAGTCCTCATGACAGTGACCGCGCGGCGCTGGATGCCGCATTCGATAAGGTTCGGGTCGACTGGGCAAGGAAGTTGGACAACCGGGGCAAACCGGGCAGCGTAATCCTGTCCGCCTTCATGGCCGCTGCCGCGGTGGCACCATCTGAACCCAGCGGTGAGCAGCGTTGAAACCGTTGGAGCGCGCCATCGCCTTTGTGTCCGCCATCGAAACGGCGCTTTCGCGCGCGGCGGCGATCATTCTGTTCGGCATCATGATCGTAGTCGCAGCCGATGTCGGAATGCGCTACGCTTTCAACCAGCCATTCAGTTGGTCGTACGACCTTATTTCGCTCTATTTCGTTCTTGCCGTTTTCTATTTTTGTCTGTCCCGCGCTTTCGCGACGCATGCTCATGTCGGCGTCGACATTTTGCATTATTACGTTTCGTCAAGAATGCGCAGGCTGTTCGAGCTGATCACCTGTCTAATTTCGGCACCGCTTTTCGCCACCATCGCCGTCATCTGCTGGCAGCGGGCCTGGAGCGCTTTTCTCGGCAACGATGTCATGGCCGGTGCTATCGCCTGGCCCAGTTGGGGTTTCATCGTGCTGGCGCCCATCGGTTGCGGATTGCTGACCCTGCGGCTGTTCCTGAACGGTACCGCACACGCGATCTCATTGTTTGGTGGGCCCGAGATCATCGCGTTGCCTGCGCTTGCCCGTTCTGACGAAGGCATCGAACAGGCGGCATTTGAATGACCCTCCTCCTCGTCATGGTCGCACTCTTCGCCTTTTTGGCGATAGGCGTGCCCGTTGGCTTCGCAATGGCAGTGTCCGGATCGCTGGGACTCTATGTCGGCTTTGGACAGGAAGTATTGTTCGGCGTGCTGGAAACCGCGCCAATCTCGGCGATCGGGTCATATGAGCTCATTACGATTCCAATGTTTCTTCTGATGGCGGAAATGGTTCTGCTCAGCGGCGTGGCGGATGATTTGTTCAAGACCGCAGCTGCTTGGTTCGGTCGGATCCCCGGCGGACTCGGCATCGCCACGACCTTGGCCGGCGCGGGTTTTGGTGCGATTTGCGGCACCAGCACAGCGTCGGCCGCGACGCTGTCGGCGACCAGTCTTCCTTCCATGATCAAGCAGGGATACGAGCCCAAAATGGCGGCTGGAATCGTGGCTATATCAGGCACTTTGGCGATGCTTCTTCCGACCAGCGTCGCCCTAGTCATCTTTGCCCTGCTCGCGGAAGTGAATGTCGCAAAGCTGCTGATGAGCGGCATCATACCCGCGATGTTGGTAACTGCGACGATCATCACCACAATTCTATTCCTGGTTTGGCGCGATCCGTCACGGGCCCCCCGCGCACCGCGTGTAGCGCTTCGCGAGAGACTGCATCTATTGAAGGGCGTCGGCCCGATGATGCTGCTGTTTTCAGTGGTGACCGGGGCGATATTCAGCGGGCTGGCCACGCCGACCGAAGCATCTGCTGTCGGGGCTCTCGGTGGTTTCATCCTGGCAATAACCCGTGCAAAACCCTCGATCGGTCAGCTTTTGCATGGATTCGAGCGTGCGGCGCTTGGTAGTTGCATGATCGCGATGATCCTTATGGGCGCCAGTATATTCGGCTATTTCTTCACTCTCTCCCATGTCACCCAGGACCTTGTTGCTTACGTCGGTGCGCTGAGCGTCTCACGCTGGATAATCGTGATATTGATCCTGGCGATGTATATCGTTCTGGGATCTTTCATGGATCAGATTGCGATCCTCGTACTGACAGTCCCGATCGTATTGCCGCTGATCAAGTCGCTGGGTTTCGATCCGATATGGTTCGGTATCATTAAGATCGTCACCGCCGAGGTCGGAATGATCACACCGCCTATCGGCCTCAACTGCTTCATCGTTGCGCGCTATTCAGGACGTCCGGTGACCGAAGTGTTTCGTGGAACCATGCCGCATTTTGTAGCTCACCTGATTGCGATTGCGATCATGGTCGCGTTCCCCGCCATCGTCTTGTGGCTGCCGTCGCACATGTAGCAGACGGCAGCCACCTCTTATTTCACCGGCGCCAATGGCCGCCGAACCACTCCCAATGACCATGACGGGCTACCCATCGGCCAGGCTCCCAAGACAAGCCGGGTTCCGGCCGCTCGATGTAGTGCCCGTTAACCCAGAAATAGGAGCGACCACTCCATTCGTAATGGCCAGGCACCCAGACAACTCTTTCGGGTGGACCCGGAGGAACCGGCACGACTTCTTCGCGGATCGGCGGCGGTGGCGCAGGCGCGATAACAACGGGAGGGGCATAATAGCCGCCCAATCCAATTCCGACGTGTACCTCCGCCGAAGCTGACTGCGCCAGACCAAACGCCGCGACGGCGGCGAACACATACGCGATATTGCGATACATTCTCATGCTCTCCCTATGAGTCAAGAATTAACGATACCAGTAATGATAGGGATTCCCGTAGGGACGCTCATAAACAACACAACCACTCAATTGAGTGGATACAGCCATCAGTGCGACAAGTGCCAGTATATACTTAGGCATGATCACAACCCTCCATGATTACATACTCATGAAACGTACCGATCAAACCATACCTGCGTAGTTTTGCTGCATAAGTGATGAACGGAATATGACAAATTGTTAATCTGCGATCTGTCGATTACAACGACTGAACAAGCTCAGGCGGAAACGTCAGGCGCCCTTTGCCAAATCAATTCCGCTATGCCTTTGACGCCCGCGCGCGTCAGCGGCGGTGTCGTCAGGACAAGTTGATCTCCTTCAAATCGATAATATCGAATTTGCTTTGTACCGAGCAAATTCGGGCACAAACACATATCCACCATATGTACGACCCTGGTTTCCTCAAGCCGGTAGCGTCCGCAATAGGTGTGATAGCCCCGCATTGCGTTCTTGGCTTCATCTGCTGTCCCGCCGAGTGGGTCGCTGCCGAGAAAATTAGGCCGCCCCACGGCCATTAGCGCTGCAAACATGTAACCGTCGGGCGCATAAACCAGCAGCCCCTTGGCATCAGGACCGAGAGGGAAATGCGGCACACCATCCGGCCCTGGGATCTTCCAAGAGACGAGTTGCCATGATCCGAAAAATTGGGACGCACTCATCGTAAATCCTGTGGCTTTATGCATTCACACATTGAAGAAGCAGCTCAGATAACGCTTTGGGTGCGGTCACCATGGCATCGTGGCCTGTCGCAAGATCGATCAAGGTCCAAGCATTGTCCGATTTGATTCGCTCATAGCTTGGCTGGACCGCCGAGTACACCGGATTAGTACATCGAATGTAGGTCCGCGCGAGACCATTACCCACAGGACCGTTTAAGATGATGGTGTCCGTATAGGCGGCTAGGGGATGGGGGGTGATACGCCGCGCAACCCAATCCCGGTCCGGACCAGGAGGTAGATCGAAAATCTCCCCAGTCGGAATGGGAATGCTGATGCCACCTGAACTTTCCTCAGCCGCGCGAATTCGCTTCGCTGCGGTCTCCGGAGGTAGCCGACTGATCACCGAAAGGCCGTTTTCAGGCACGATCGCATCCAGATAGACTAGCCGACGAATACGTGAGGAGAGCAGATCAGCCACGCCGCTTATGACCGCACCTGCGAAACTGTGACCGACAAGTACGATATCGGCAAGTTCTTCAGATTCGATTACGCCGACCACATCGTCGATGAATGTCCTTAGACCAATTTGCCTGGTTAGCAGATGCGCCCGCTCGCCCAGACCGGTCATGGTTGGCGTGAACACGCGCGCACCGGCCGCACTCAGCAAATCGGCCGTTTGCCGCCAGCACCATCCCCCGTGGAAAGCTCCATGGACGAGTACAAAGATCGGTGTCGTTGGAAGAAGTCTTGCCATATTCTCTGTCAACTCCCTAAGGTCACACTGTTGGGGCTTAATCGACAAGGGAAGATGCGATTGAACAGCCTGCTTTTGATCGTCGACAATAATTTGTTTGCGCATTTGCCATGAGCAAAATCGTCAAATCATTGATCGCGAGCAAAAAACGCGATGGATGATGACTCTTGGCTATTGCCGGCCGCCTTTTCTGTGATCGTATTGATTCCCGTGCTTGTGGTTATCGCCTATCTTGTACGCGACCAATTGCAGGCCCAACATAATCGCCTTTATAAAACCCTGGCGGAGCACGAGATTCTCAACAACGCCGGCGATCGTTCGGCATGGATGAGTGGTATAATACCGCAGCAGGGAGACGAAGAGGTGGATCGCTTTACCAGCCGCGTCGTGCCGATAACACAATTGGTTATGCTCTTTGTGCTGATCGGCGTCGTTCTCAGATGGAACAGCACGCTTGTCGACCAAGGGGCAAGACGAGACGAACGCATTGCACAACTAGAACTCCAGGTCCACGCACTTGCTTTCGCGACGCCGACCGATGGTACATCGATGGCTAAGGATTCGGACGGAAGTCCCGCGCCGGCTCAAATTCAAGTCGCCGGCAATCCCATGCAGCAAGCTTGCGCGAATCTGATCGGACGAGTGGCCGACGCATACGAGAAGGCCGAATCATCGAAAATTGCCCTATCGCTCGAACAACTCGTCAACAAGCTGGGATGCAAAAACAGCCCCGCCCCATGAGCCAATCGCCCCTACTAAGACGAGCCCGCGAGCGGATGGCAGCGCGGCGCCAAGAGGAACGCGAACGTTGGGAAGTCCAACCCGCAGTCCTGCAAAAGACAATGATCCGCTGGATTCTCAGGATTCTCGGCTTCCTGGTCCTGATCGGTTTAGTCCTGTATCGGCTCAGCGGCGGAAGCCCCTTCCGCTGAAGACCGGCACGCAAAACTAAATTCGGCTTCACGCAGGGGAGCGAATCTGCGAAGCTTCACTGCGAAACCGACAAACGGGCAAGACCTCCGTGTAAGCTCGGCAGCTTGGACATCGGTGGCTCCTATAGACGATAAAGACACTCCTGCATTGCCACCGGCGCTATCACGTGAAGAGCTTCTTGAGCGTGCCGATCTCGCCTGCCAAGTGCGCATCATGAAAATCATTTGGGCGCCGGACAAAACAAGCCCCCATCTCGCCAGATTGCGGCTCGAGAAAATTATCAAGGGCAATCCTCGCTACCGTTTCCCTCTATTGGCGCAGCTACATCTAAGCCACACGATCGAGGTCAAGATGCGCAGAATTAAACGCGATCAAGCCGGTCGGAAGATGCCTGGTGAATGGTCGGACGGCTATCGGGTCGGCGACCGCATCATGACCCATCTTTTCTGGGATCCCGAAACAAACGGCTACAGAACGCTTTGGTGGAATGCGGTCTGGCAAACGCCGATGGACTAAGTGGGTCCTACTCCGGATAGCGCCCGCACAGCCTGCAGCACGACCGGATCCAGACCCTCCCCACCGTTTTTCGCATAGGCCGATATCGTCCGCCGCATGCTGGGGTCCCAGAATTTCCGCAAATGGTCGGCTATGCCGTCGACCGCATTTTGCCGATGCTGGCTTTCGAAATATTTGCCGATCTGATTGGCCATGTAGATGAGCCGGTCAGGCGACATGGCGCACCTGCTCTTCCACGATCCGGCCGGGATGGCTGAATATCTCGAAATCCTGGCCACGCGCGATGGCGATCAGGGTGATCCCGCAGGCGTCGGCGGTGCGGATCGCGAGCGCGGTCGGGGCAGAGACGGCGACCAGGATAGCCGCACCCAGGATCGCGGTTTTCTGAACCATCTCGACCGACACCCTGCTAGTCAGCAGCACGATACCGCCCGCGCCGCCGATCCCCTCGCGGGCGAGCGCGCCGGCCAACTTATCGAGCGCGTTGTGGCGGCCGACATCTTCGCGTAGCGCAACGATGCCGTCGGCTGGCGTCCAAAATGCCGCGGCGTGCACGGCCCGCGTCTCGTGGTTGAGCTTTTGGAGCGCAGGCATCTCCGCTATCGCCGTGGCGATCCTGTCGGGCGAAAGCTTAAGACCGGCGGATACATTTGGCGCGGGCCTTACGGTCTCGATCAGGCTTTCCATACCACAAAGACCGCAGCCGGTGGGGCCCGCCAGATAACGACGCCGGTCGGAATAGGACGAAATGCGATCCTCGCCGATCCACATGCGCAGTTCGATGCCGATATCGCGGCTCACGATCTCCAGTTCCATGATTTCATCCGCTCGGTCGACGACCCTCTCGGCAAGGCTGAAACCAACGGCAAAATCCTCCAAATCGGCCGGGGTCGCCATCATGACGGCATGAGAGAGGCGGTTATAGGTGAAAGCGACCGGAACCTCCTCCGGCACGATCCGCTTTCCGGTGCGCAATACGCCACCTACCGCCGCTGTTTCGGCGACACGCATAGTCGGCTTGGGTATACGCGACGCACTCATTCGGCGGCGTCCGCGATATGCCGGTTATGCTCGCTGATGCCCTGATAGCGACTTTGCCATTCGGTCGGGCCGTTCGAAGGCGAAACCTGTACCGCCGTGACCTTGTATTCCGGGCAATTGGTCGCCCAATCGGAAAACTCGGTCGTCACCACATTCGCCTGAGTCTCGGGATGGTGGAAGGTTGTGTAGACAACGCCCGGCGCGACCCGCTCTGTGATCTTGGCGCGCAGTGACGTGCCCCCCGCCCTGCTTTGCAGCCGCACCCAATCGCCGTCGCGGACGCCGCGCTGCTCGGCATCGTGCGGATGGATTTCCAGCAGGTCTTCGTGATGCCAGACGACATTGTCGGTCCGCCGCGTCTGCGCCCCGACATTATATTGGCTGAGGATGCGTCCGGTGGTCAGCAGCAGGGGGAAGCGCGGGCCGGTGCGCTCGTCGGTCGGGACATATTCGGTGATGACGAAATGCCCCTTCCCGCGCACGAAATGGTCGATATGCATGATCGGCGTGCCCTCGGGCGCAGCCTCGTTGCAGGGCCATTGCACCGAGCCCAACGCATCCAGTTTGTCATAGGACACGCCGGCGAAGGTCGGCGTCAGCTCCGCGATCTCGTCCATGATTTCCGACGGGTGGGCATAGTGCATCGGGAAGCCCATCGCGTTGGAAATCGCAACGGTGATTTCCCAATCCGCCATGCCAGAGCGCGAGGGCATTACCTTACGCACACGGCCGATCCGCCGTTCGGCGTTGGTGAAGGTTCCGTCCTTTTCCAGGAAGGTCGAGCCAGGCAGGAAGACATGGGCGAAATTGGCAGTCTCGTTCAGAAACAGGTCCTGAACGACGACGCATTCCATATTCTCCAGACCGGCCACGACATGCTGGGTGTCGGGATCGGACTGGGCGATATCCTCGCCCTGGATATAGATCGCCTTGAAGCTGCCATCGACCGCGGCATCGAGCATGTTCGGGATGCGCAACCCGGGCTCGGCGTCGAGCGTCACGCCCCAGAGCGCCTCAAATGTCGCGCGGGTTACATCGTCGGAGATATGGCGATAGCCAGTAAATTCATGGGGAAATGATCCCATGTCACACGCGCCCTGGACATTGTTCTGGCCGCGCAGCGGGTTCACGCCGACACCTCTGCGTCCGATATTGCCGGTCGCCATCGCCAGATTGGCCATGCCCATGACCATGGTCGTGCCTTGACTATGCTCGGTCACACCAAGACCGTAATAAATCGCCGCGTTACCGCCGGTCGCATAGAGCCGGGCAGCGGCGCGGATCGCGTCGGCCGGCACGCCGGTGATCGCGGACACCGCCTCAGGACTGTTACGCGCCTCGGCGACGAAGGCGGCCCAGTCCTGGAATTCGTCCCAGTCGCAGCGCTCACGCACAAAGGCTTCGTCGGCCAACCCTTCGGTCACGATCACATGGGCCAACGCGGTGATCAGCGCCACATTGGTCCCAGGCTTGAGCTGCAGGTGATGGGACGCCTCGACATGGGGCATGCGCACAAGATCGATCCGGCGCGGGTCCAGCACGATCAGCTTTGCACCGGCGCGCAAGCGCCGTTTCATCTGCGAGGCGAAGACCGGATGGGCGTCGGTCGGGTTAGCGCCGATGATCAGGACGACCTCCGCCTCGGTAACGGAATCGAAATCCTGCGTACCGGCCGAGGTGCCGAAGGTCTCCTTCAGCCCATAGCCGGTCGGCGAGTGGCAGACCCGGGCGCAGGTATCGACATTATTGTTGCCGAAGCCGGCGCGAATCAGCTTCTGAACCAGATAGGTCTCCTCGTTCGTGCAGCGCGAGGAAGTGATGCCACCGACGGCGGTGCGGCCATACTTGGCCTGGATGCGCTTGAATTCGGATGCGACATGGCCGATCGCCTCGTCCCACGACACTTCGCGCCAGGGGTCGCTGATCTTCTCGCGCACCATCGGGTTCAGTATCCGGTCACGGTGGGTGGCGTAGCCCCAGGCGAAGCGGCCCTTGACGCAGGAATGGCCGTGGTTGGCCTTGCCGTCCTTGTAGGGCACCATGCGGACGACCTCTGTTCCCCGCATCTCGGCCTTGAAGCTGCACCCGACGCCGCAATAGGCGCAGGTGGTGACCACTGAATGCTCCGGCTGGCCGATGTCGATGACCGACTTTTCCATCAGTGTCGCGGTCGGGCAGGCCTGGACACAGGCGCCGCAGGACACGCATTCGGACTCGATGAAATCCTGGTCGATGCCGGCGGAAACATGAGAGGCGAAGCCACGCCCGTCGATGGTGAGCGCGAACGTGCCCTGCACCTCCTCGCAGGCCCGCACACAGCGCGAGCAGACAATGCATTTGGATGGGTCGAAGGTGAAATAGGGGTTGGATTCATCCTTGGCGGCATCCAGGTGATTTTCGCCGGCGTAGCCGTACCGCACCTCGCGCAGGCCCACCGCCCCTGCCATGTCCTGCAGCTCGCAATCGCCGTTGGCCGCGCAGGTCAGGCAGTCCAGCGGATGGTCGGAGATATAAAGCTCCATCACCCCGCGCCGGATCTGCTTCAGCCGTTCGGTCTGGGTCGAAACCTCGATGCCCTCGGCGACCGGCGTGGTGCAGGAAGCGGGCGTGCCGTTACGGCCCTTGATCTCGACCAGGCAGAGGCGGCAGGAGCCGAATGCGGCCACGGAATCGGTCGCGCAGAGTTTCGGCACCTGGATGCCGGCATCGACCGCTGCGCGCATTAAAGAGGTACCCTCCGGCACCGTCACTTTGACGCCGTCGATGGTCAGCGTGACGGTCTTCTCGGCCTTCGAGACCGGCGTCCCGTAATCGGTTTCCTGGATCAAGGGCATTTAAGCCTCCTCACGCCGCGGCCAAAGGCTGGCGCGCGGCGAAATCCTCCGGAAAGAACCTGAGCGCGCTCATCACCGGATAGGGCGTAAAACCGCCCAGCGCGCACAGCGACCCGAACTTCAGCGTCTGGCATAGGTCTTCGATTAGCCTTATCTCGGCCTCGACGCTTTGACCTTGCGCAATTCGGTCCAGCACCTCGACCCCGCGGGTCGAGCCGATCCGGCAGGGTGTGCATTTCCCGCAGGATTCGATGGCNNCAGAATTCCATCGCGAACCGAGCCTGTTTCAACATGTCGACCGTGTCGTCGAACACCACCATGCCGCCATGGCCGATCAGCCCGTCGCGGGCGATGAATGCCTCATAATCGAAAGGGGTATCGAAGAGGTCGCGCGGGAAATAGGCGCCCAGCGGGCCGCCGACCTGCACTGCGCGGACCGGTCGGCCGCTCGCCGTGCCACCGCCGATATCGTCGACCAGCTCGCCCAGCGTGATGCCGAAGGTCGCCTCGAACAAGCCGCTGTGAAGGATATTGCCGGCAAGCTGGATCGGCATGGTGCCGCGCGACCGGCCCATCCCCAAATCGCGATAGAAGGCAGCGCCCTCGGCCAGGATCGTCGGTACGGAGGCCAGCGAGATGACGTTGTTGATGACAGTGGGCTTGCCCAAGAGGCCCTGATGCGCCGGCAGCGGCGGTTTCGCCCGCACCATGCCGCGCTTGCCTTCGAGGCTTTCCAGCATCGCGGTTTCCTCACCGCAGACATAGGCACCCGCCCCTACCCGAACCTGAATGTCGAAATCATAAGGCGACTTCAGAATATGCGCGCCCAGATAACCCTCGGCGCGGGCGACAGCGATAGCCGCCTGCATAGCGGCCACTGCCGCGGGATATTCGGAGCGGATATAGATCCAGCCCGAAGTCGCGCCGGTTGCAATTCCCGCGATCGTCATGCCCTCGATCAGCAAGAAGGGGTCGCCCTCCATGATCATGCGATCGGCGAAGGTTCCGGAATCGCCCTCGTCTGCATTGCAGACGATGTATTTCGGGTCGCCGGGAGCATCCAGCACGGTTTTCCATTTCACGCCGGTCGGAAAGCCCGCGCCGCCGCGCCCGCGCAGCCCGGATTGAACCACCTCGTCGACGATGTCCGCCAGCGCCAGCGCCAAGGCGCGCTCCAGCCCCTTATAGCCGCCATGAGCGCGGTAATCGGCGATAGACAGCGGGTCGACAATGCCGCAACGGGCGAAGACGAGACGGGTCTGGCGCTTGAGGAACGGGATATCTTCGGCACGGCCCAGCCGCAGCCGGTGATCTCCGGCATTCAGAAAATCCGCATCAATCAGGCTGTCGACATCGTCCGCCGATACCGGGCCGTAGGCGATCCGCCCCTCAGGGGTTTCGACCTCTACCATCGGTTCCAGCCAATAGAGGCCGCGCGAACCGGTGCGCACCATTTGGTCAGCGAGGCCAAGCTCAGCCAGGGCCTGCGCGACTTCATCGGCGCCGACGGCCACGGCGCCGGAATCCTTAGGGATATAGATTTTGGCGGTCATTGCGCTTGCTCGAGCAGGGCGTCGAGACGCGCTTCGTTCAGACGCCCTACCAGACGGCCGTCGATCATCGCGGAGGGCGCGGTGGCGCAGAGACCCAGGCAGAAGACCGCGTCGAGCGTCACCTGCCCATCGGCAGTGGTTCCACCCCAGTCGAGGCCCAACTTGCCCCTTGCACGCGCGCCCAGCGCATCGCCGCCCATCGCCTGACAGGCCTCGGCACGGCAGAGCTTCAGAACATGGCGGCCCGGCAGTTCACGGCGAAAATCATGATAAAAAGTGACGACGCCATGCACCTCGGCGTGCGACAGGTTCAGCGTTTCGGCGATCAGCGGGATTGCGGCCTCGGGAATCAGGCCGAAAGCAGCCTGCAAGGCGTGCAGAATGGGCAGCATCGCGCCTTCATGGCCTGCATGCGCGGTTATGATCGCCTGCGCCCGCGTGTCTTCCCAAATCTCGAATGGCATCATGGCCTCGATAGAACATTACAATCGTTCTGGCGGGTGATTTGGGCTCACCCTCGTTCGAAATCAACGATGCAGATTCGTTGATCGATAGAAAATATCTATCGGACTCTACATATCCAGCTTCCGAGCCACCTCCAGTGCCTCGGCGACCAGGGCGGCGGCAAGCGGGGACACGACCTCTCGGTCGGGCACGACCAGGCCGATCATATGGATTGCGGAGGGTTCGACGATGGGGATGCTGCGGATGACATCCGCCAGCCCTAGCGTTTCGACCAGCTTGGCCGGCATCACTGTCGCCCATTGCCGGGTACGGATATGGGAGAAAAGAACGATCATCGAATCGGATTCGAGCGTCGGCGGCGTATTTGCGCCCCCAGCCGCGGCCAGCAAGCCGTCGATGATCCGCCGGTTCTGCATATCGGGGGTCAGAAGGCAGAGCGGAACATGCGCCACCTCGGCCCATGTAACCTCGGAGCGGTCTCCGAGCGGGCTGTCGGCGGCGATCAGCAGGCAATAGCGTTCGGCATAGAGCGGCACGGTACGCACATGACCGAGCGGTTCGTTGTCGAGATAGGTAATCCCGGCATCGACCTCGAGATTTTCCAAAGCATTGAGTATCTCGACGGAGGTGCGCGACAGGATTGTGAAGCGGACACCAGGATGCTTGGCGCGATACGGCGTCGTCAGCGCCGACACCATCGCCAGCGCCGTCGGCACTGCCGCGATCCGCAGATGGCCGACGAATTCGCCGCGCTGCAGAGCGCGAATTTCATCGCGCATGGCGCGCGCGTCGCCCACGATCCGGCGCGCCCAGTCGAGCGTGCGCTCGCCTTCGCGGGTAAATCCCTGAAAGCGGGAGCCTCGATTGACGAGCAGCACGCCCAGTGTTTCCTCAAGCTGCTTGATGCCGGCGGACAGGGTCGGCTGGGTGACGCCGCAGCTTTCCGCCGCGTGACCGAAATGCTTCTCCCGCGCGAGCGCCAGGAGGAAATTCAGTTTATTGATCATCGGCGTCCTTCCCCTCCGCCCGATAGGCGGGATCGAGTGTCGCCAGCATCGGCCGCGCCTTGGTGAGCGCCTCCTGATATTCCCCCGCCGGGTCGCTGTCGGCAACGATGCCGCCGCCCGCCTGGGCGATCAACCGGTCGCGGGTCACCGTGATCGTGCGGATTGCAATCGAGAGCTCCATCGCGCCGTCGAGGCCGATCCAGCCGATCGCGCCGCAATAGGCGCCGCGCCGGGCGGCCTCGAGTTCGTCGACGATCTCCATTGCCCGAATCTTGGGCGTGCCGGTCACCGACCCGCCGGGAAAGCTGGCGCGGATGAGATCGAGCTGCCCCAGGCCCTTGCGCAGCTGCGCGGTAACGGTGGAGACCAGATGATGGACGCTGGCGAAACTATAGAGAGCGTTCAGCTCCGGCACCTTCACGCTGCCCGTCTCGGCGACACGCCCCAGATCGTTGCGCAGCAGATCGACAATCATCAGATTTTCGGCCTGGTCCTTCGGACTGGCCCGCAGGGCCTCGCCGAGCATGTCATCCTGCGCTACCGTGACGCCGCGCGGTCGGGTGCCCTTGATGGGGCGGGTGTCGATATGCCCGTCGGCCGACAGTTCTAGAAAGCGTTCGGGCGACGCCGCCAGGATGGCATTGCCGCAACCGTCCTCGATAAAAGCTGCATAGGGCGCCGGCGACAGGCTGCGTAGCCGACGATAGAGGGCGAAGCTATCCAAGGTAGAGACGCGCGGCGCGACCCAGCGCTGTGTGAAGTTGGCCTGATAGATGTCGCCGGCGTGGATGTAGTCCAATATCCGGCTGACCGCGGCGGCGTAGTCTGTGGGGGAATGGTCTGCCGTCCAGAGCGCGGTTTCGGTCCAATCGACCGGCGGCAATGCAGGTACTTCCGCAATCCGCTGCGCTGTCCGTTCCGCCCGCGCCGCGGCCGTAGCGCGCCCGGGCACCAAATCACAGGCGATCACAGCCGCCCGGCGATCGACCAGGTCGAAAACGACCATCGTGTCGAACAGCCCGAAGATCAGATCGCTCGGCCCCTCCTCCCGCTCGTGGCGCGACGGCAGGCGCTCCAGCGCCCGGCGCAGTTCATAGCCGAAGGAGCCGAAAAACCCCGGCCCCATCGGCCAGTCCGGCGGCAGAGCTATGACCGGAACACCCGCCTGCGCTTCGGAGAGCTGGTCGAACGCATCGTGCCAATCGGCCTGGATCACCCGCGCCGGATCGACGGCGACGACGCAATAGCGCCCGGTGTCGGGCCCGACCGCCGCGCTTTCGAGGAATACCGCCATGCCGCCGTCGCGCAGTGTGGCGAATGCGCATGCCGGGTCGATATAGGGGATCGGACGCACGACGCATGTCGCGCTCGGCTCGGCCATGTAAGTCTCGTGCTGTTTTGCCTGTCATAGCGCAAGTACACGCCGCGCCGCCAATCCTTACCCCATCCGTTGGACGCCTTGCTCCGTCACGATCATATCCATCGGGATGTCGTGCGGCTGCGGATGGATGGTCGCCAGCCGCCCCAACTCGAACCCGACTCCGATCGTCATGGGGCGCGGCGCAAAGGCGGCGAGTGTGCGGTCGAAATAGCCGCCGCCATAGCCCAGCCGGTAGCCGTAGCCGTCGAAGCCCAACAGTGGGATCAGCATCGCATCAGGCGTAACTGCCGGCCCCTGCGCCGGATAGAGAATGCCGAAGCTTCGACGGGACGGCGTCATCTCCATGCCCGGCCGCCAGGCGCGATATTCGAGCGGCTGGGTCTTCGCGACCACAAGCGGCAGCGCCACCTGGCCACCGCGTTCGATCACCCGGGAAATGACCGGCACCGGGTCGTATTCGCCGCGATGGGGCCAGTAAAACCCCAGCATGCGCGGGGCCAAAGCCTCGATCCGTTCCGCCAGCAGGCGTGTAATCGCATCCGACCAGCCGGCTCGGGCATCCGCATCGGTCGCGTCTCGCGCGGCCAGCAGCCGTTGTCGCTCGGCCCGCCGAAAGGCGGCGACATCGATGCCGTCCGTCATGCGCCCGCTGGCTTGCCGACGCCCTTAAATGTGCGGGCGATCAGGGCCTGCGCCTCGTCCTGAATCGCATGCAGATGTTTTTCGCTGCGGAAGCTCTCGGCATAGATTTTATAGACATCCTCAGTGCCCGAGGGCCGGGCGGCGAACCAGCCGTTTTTGGTGACGATCTTGATGCCGCCGATCGCGGCGTTATTGCCCGGGGCCTTGTCGAAGACGGCCTTAATCGGCTCGCCCGCGAGCTCCCTGGCGTCGATCTGGTCGGGCGAGAGCTTTTTCAGGACCGCCTTCTGTTCGACGGTCGCTGGAGCATCGATCCGCTCATAGTACGGCGTGCCCAGTTTCTTGGTCAGCTTGGCGAAATTCTCCGCCGGGTCGAGCCCTGTCTTGGCTGTAATTTCGGCTGCGAGCAGACCGGGTATCAGCCCGTCCTTGTCTGTCGTCCAGACGGTTCCGTCGCGCCGAAGGAACGAAGCGCCTGCGCTTTCCTCTCCGCCGAAGCCGAGCGACCCATCGATCAGCCCGTCGACGAACCATTTGAAGCCGACCGGAACCTCGATCAGCTTGCGGCCGACCTTGCCAGCGACCCGATCAATAATACTGCTGGAAACCACTGTCTTGCCAATGGCACTCGCGCTTTTCCAATTTGGACGATTCTCGAACAGATAGGAGATCATCGTCGCCAGGTAATGGTTAGGGTTCATCAGCCCGCTGGAAGCACAGACGATTCCGTGGCGATCTGCATCGGTGTCGTTGGCGAAGGCGATGTCGAACTTTTTGCGTATCGCTACCAACCGCTTCATCGCGTAGGGCGATGAGCAATCCATGCGGATTTTTCCATCCCAATCCAACGTCATGAAGCGAAAGGTCGGATCAACTGCTTCGTTCACTACGGTGGCATCGATCCTGTAGCGCTCGATGATCGGCGCCCAGAAATGGACTGCCGCTCCGCCCAGCGGATCGATGCCGATCTTCACCCCCGCAGAGCGGATCGCTTCCATGTCGACGACATTCTTTAGATCATCGACATAGGGCGTCACATAATCATACCGGTGGACAAACGGCGACTTCAGCGCCTGTTCATAAGGGATACGCTTTACCCCTTTTAGTTTTGCCTTGAGAAAATCGTTGGCGGTCTTTTCGATCCAGCCCGTGGCGTCGGTGTCTGCCGGGCCGCCGTTGGTCGGGTTGTATTTGAACCCGCCGTCGGTCGGCGGATTGTGCGACGGCGTGATGACGATGCCGTCGGCCAGCCCGCTCGTGCGGCCGCGGTTATAGGTTAAGATTGCATGAGAAATGACCGGTGTTGGCGTGTAACCGTCGTTGGCGTCGATGATCGTTTCGACGCCGTTCGCAGCCAAGACCTCGAGCGCGCTTACCAAGGCCGGTTCCGACAAGGCATGCGTATCCTTGCCGATATACAGTGGTCCTTCGGTACCCTGATTTGCGCGATATAGGCAGATGGCCTGGGTAATCGCCAAAATGTGATTTTCGTTGAAAGCATTTTGAAATGCCGAACCGCGATGACCCGAGGTTCCGAATGCAACACGCTGCGACAAGACTGAAGGGTCCGGCTTCTCAACAAAATAGGCAGTAATTAGCCGAGGGACGTTTACCAGTGCGGCAGGGTCGACGGCCTTCCCCGCCAGTCGACTGATCTTTTCTCCCATAGCGATCTCCTGTTAATGCCTGCTGCGACTTGGTTCCGACAACACACAGCCAACCGGGTTCGGCCTGATCCGACCCCGCTCGGGTAGGATTTACGATAGCATACAGACCGGATTGTAAGGAGAGAGCGATCTGAAAGCCGGGCCGAAAGGAAACGATTTGGCAACCCGTAAAAATCCGCCCCGACAATCAAACTTTGGCAGTTTCCGTTGTTCCCTGATGAGTTTATCCTTCACCGAGGCGGCACTTCCCGACTTAACCAGCCAGCCATCATCAGGTTCCTCGCGAGAAACC
>PLTD01000002.1 GCA_003165335.1 Rhodospirillales bacterium
AACTCGCGGACAAGCTCGAAGCACTAGATGTCGAGTCGTTCGCCTCTCTGCTGCGGTTTGACTACACCCACGATGATGCGCCTGGGCAGGCGAAAAAGCTGATCATCGATGCTCTTCGATTTGCAAACCAGCACGGGTTTAGCGAGCCGCGGCCGTCCCTTGATGAAGCTGACTGACGGCTGGCTCTATCGATTATCGTCGATCGGCGCTGCGCCAAGCAAATAAGCTAATAAGAGCATATCAACCGAGAAAAGCGGGCGGTTAGCCGCTTTCGGACCAACTAGTTGGATCGCTGGCCCGTGCCCCATAAAATGATGAGAACGCTGGCTGCGTTGGCCGTCGCTGCCGCGGTATCAGGTTGCAATGGCCACCGTGATCCCGGCTATCAGGGCTGGGTCGAGGTCGACATGATTTTTGTCAGCCCCGATGAGTCCGGACGGGTGACAAAGCTCAATGTACGGGAAGGCGACGAGGTCAAGGTCGGCGAAGAACTCTACGCCGTCGACGATGACCTGCAGCAGGCCAATCTCAATCAGAGCAACGCTACGCTGGCCAATGCCCAGCAGAGCTATGACCGCGCTGCCGCCCTGAGCAAGACCGGAGCCGGTACCCAGGCCACTCTCGACGCTGCCGTCGCGGCGCTGCGGGTGGCCGACGCGCAGGTCAACACTTCACAGACCCGGCTGGCGCGGCGCATCGGCTACGCGCCTGTGAGCGGCGCTGTTCAGCAGATCTACTTTCGCGTTGGCGAGACGGTGCCGGCCATGCGGCCGGTGCTCTCGATCATGCCGCCAGGCAACATGAAAGTGCGATTTTACGTCGCTGAACCGGACTTGCCCAAGATTTCGATCGGTGACGAAGTTCGCATCAACTGCGATAACTGCGCTTCTGGTCTCACCGCAAAGATTTATTTCATTGCCACCTCGGCTGAATATACCCCGCCGGTGATCTATAGCCTCGATGAGCGGAACAAGCTCGTCTATCTGATTCAGGCACGGCCCGCGCTACCCGACTCCCTGCGCGTCGGTCAGCCGGTCAGTGTTTATCTCATTCCCAAGACGCCCGTTGCGGACCGACGATGACGGCGACGACCCCTTCCAGGGCTGATATCGCGATCGACGTCCATGGCTTTTCAAAATCATTCGGCGGGCGCGAGGTGGTGCATGACCTGTCTATGCAGGTTAAGCGCGGAACCATCTACGGATTTATCGGCCCCAACGGCTCCGGCAAGACCACCACCATCCGCATGCTCTGCGGATTGCTGACCCCCGATAGCGGCGAAGGGACTTGCCTCGGTTACGACATTCGCCGCGATGCCGACAAGATCAAGCGTCAGGTCGGATACATGACCCAGCGCTTTTCGCTATATCAGGATCTGTCGGTGCGCGAAAATCTCGAGTTCGTCGCAAGGCTATATGGCGTTCGCGATGCGCGAGCCACGGCGCGCGAGATGATCAAACGGCTTGGCCTCAATGGTCGCGAAGAACAACTCGCGGGCGAACTCTCCGGCGGCTGGAAGCAGCGCCTTGCGCTCGGCGCCTGCACATTGTCCAATCCGCAACTGTTGCTGCTGGACGAACCGACTGCCGGCGTCGATCCCAAGGCGCGACGCGATTTCTGGAACGAGATCCACGCACTGGCGGCGCGAGGTCTGACGGTGCTGGTTTCCACCCATTACATGGACGAGGCGGAGCGCTGCCACGAGATCGCTTATATCGCCTATGGTCATGTACTCGTTCACGGAACAGTTGACGAGGTGATCGCAAAATCAGCACTGACCACCTATACCGTCACCGGGGACAATCTAACCACGCTCTCTGCTGCCCTTTCCGGCAAGCCCGGCATCGACATGGTGGCGCCGTTCGGCACCAGCCTACATGTCTCCGGCCGAGACAAGTCAGCGCTCGATGCCACGATTGCGCCGTTGCGCGAACAACACGGCGTGCACTGGCAGCACAGCGAGCCCTCGCTCGAGGATGTCTTCATCGAACTGATGACCCGCTCGAAAGATAATTTCCAATGAGCGATGAAGATAACCGTGCCGACATGGTCGCCGAAGGCATTCCCGAGAGAAGATTTGGCTTCTGGCGGCGCTGCTATGCGATGATGGTCAAGGAGTTCATCCAGCTGCGGCGAGATCGGGTGTCGTTCGCGATGATCGTGATGATCCCTGTCCTGCAACTATTGTTGTTTGGCTACGCTATCAACACCACGCCGCGCAATCTCCCTACAGCCGTGCTGCTACAGGAAGACAGCGACCTTGCACGTTCGGTTCTCAAGGCGCTGCAAAACACCGCCTACTTCCACTTCACCCGGGAAGTGCACGATGTCACGGAGTTCGACGATCTGCTGCTATCGGGTAAGGTTCTGTTCGGCGTGGAAATCCCGCGCGGCTTCGAACGCGCGGTGCGGCGCGGCGATGATCCAGCACTATTGGTTGCGGCCGACGCCACCGATCCGATAGCGGCCGGTTCGGCGCTATCGGCGCTGAGCGTCATTGTGCAGACCGCGCTGGCGCACGACCTGTTTGTAGGCGATCATCCTTCCCCGCCATTTGAAATCCGGGTCCACGCCCGCTACAACCCGGCGTCGTCCTCGCGGTTGAATATCGTTCCAGGCCTGGTCGGCACCATCTTGACTATGACCATGTTAATCTTCACGGCACTTTCGGTGACGCGCGAGATCGAGCGCGGAACGATGGAAAACCTGTTATCGATGCCGATCACTCCGATCGAGGTGATGCTTGGCAAAATCGTACCCTACGTAATAGTCGGCTTCATCCAGGCCACACTGATCATCGGCATCGGCGTGATTCTGTTCGGGGTGCCGTTGCTTGGCAGCCTGACTTTGCTCGCAGCGCTCAGCACTTTGTTCATTACCGCCAATCTCGCGATCGGTTACACCTTTTCTACAATTGCGAAAAATCAGTTGCAGGCGATGCAGATGTCCATCATGTTTTTCCTGCCGAGCATTCTTTTGTCAGGCTTTATGTTCCCGTTCGCCGGCATGCCAGTCTGGGCGCAATATATTGGAGAGGGCTTGCCGTTGACGCATTACCTGCGGATTGTTCGCGGCATTATGCTAAAGGGCGCGACTTTGGAAAATCTGCAATATGATTCAATCGACCTGCTGGCGCTAATGCTGCTGGCGATGACGGTGGCGGTGACGCGTTTCCGCCGCACCCTTGACTAAAACAGATTATTGGGGGGCCATGCCGTCAAAGTTATAATCTGCAAAAGGAAAATCCCTCTTCATGCAGGTAAGGTGGCCCGCCCGCAATCAACAATTCGCGCAAACGGCATTGCGTTAAAGGCAACCCACGAGCAACCTGTGCGCAAACCGCGCGCCGCGTAGAGGTTCGAAGACTGCCCAGACCAGCCGTCGCGCTGTAATTCGGCGGAACGAACGCCTCATTGGGCGATTATTGCACCGAAGGCTGCTGGCAGGAGGGAAGCATACCGGCCACGAGATGCAGCCTCATAGGGGGCCGATCTGTTCAAGCAAGCGAAATTGTACTGGGGCCGCGGGGACGGCTATCGGAGAACTGAATTGTGGCCGCGGGGTATGAGGAAGCGAAATGAACCCATTGCTTTGGAATCGCGAGACTCAACACGCCTTGGTCATCATCTCGCTGTTCGGCGCTATAGCCGGGTGTACTTCTCGGATTTATCCATTCGCCATCTTACGAGATTCAGGGAACGTGGCAGGTGTTCGCAGCATGGCTATCGAACCCAGCATCATATTGGCCATGGCCCCTGTTTGGATTTATCGCGACGGGGGTAACGTTTTACGGAGTGCAGTCAGAAGCTCGAACTAGAGTGCTATTTGACCCTGCGAGTGAGGAACAGCGCGTATTTGGTACTTAAGGAGGTTGCTCGGCGGTTTCCATCAAGCGAATTTGAGGTGCTCGTGGTCGTAGAAGGGAGCGATCCTTCTTGATCGAGCTTCGCCCGAAAAGCTGCTAAATCTTGTGGCTGACTCAACGCTAATCGACGGAACGAAGGAAATTATCTCGCTGTTCTCGGCGCGCCAGCCGCTATTCCGCTCTGCAGTTCACGGCCTAATGCGAAATAAAAACGGGAACGGTCATCGTAGCCAGTACGCCGCGTGTCACGCCGCCAAGTATGAATTCGCGTAACCGCGAATGCCCGTATCCCCCCATAACGATCATGCTCGACGAAGTATCTGCGACACGCGACAGAATAACATTAGTGACGTCGATATCCTCAGCCTGAATTATTTCGATGGAAACCCTTATACCGTGACGGTTAAGGTGACTGCCGATTTCGACGCCGCGATTCACCCCTTCTTTTGCGGTCTTTCCGTTGGTGACGATGAGCAATTCGACAACTTTGGATTTCTGGAGCAATGGAAGGGCATCGTTGAACGCGCGTGCTGCAGCGCGGCTTCCGTCCCAGCAACACACTATTCGATCAAGCTTCAATTCATCGGCCTGGATGTAAGGGACAACAAGAATAGGCCTTCCAGATTCAAACAGTGTCGATTCAATTATTCTGTCATTATTGAACCATTTTTCATCGCCTGACTGCATGATTACGCTTAGGTCGTAACGTCGCGCCATCGTCGAAAATTTGACGGGCGCTCCAACAGAGCTTTGCATAACCAATCGATGCTCAACCGAGAGAAGGCGGCCTTTGACCGCCGCCTCATAGCGTTCGATTGCATTTCTTGCAACCTCTTGTTCGATAGTCAGTAGGTCTGCAATATGAACGGATGAGAATTCTGCCATGAGGGAAACGAGATTGTTCGTGCCATCTGTAAAAGCAACGCCTGTCAGATGAGCACTGAACGCTTCCGCAAGCGTGATTGCATAATCACGAACACTGTCCCGAGATTTGTTATGCTCTAGATTGAGGATTACGTCTTTGATCATGAAAGTTACTCCGGGAGTTAGGGCTCATGGTTGTTTCGAAATGTCTTTCGACTTGCTCATGGCACGCGCAATCGTTTTTAGATCGGCGGGGTTACGACTATTGAGTAAGCGGGCAAACTCATCGAGGTCTATGGCGGTTTCGCTAAAGGCAACGCTGAGTTCCTGACCAGCCGCGTCCGGACGCCCGGACGGCCATGCTAACAAACGATGAAAAAATATCTGCACGCGCGATCTCACTTGAATTTGGGCGGGAGTTACTACAAAATCGTTCGGTCACCGGTCACGCCGTCTGCAGGGACAAACGGGTCACACCGCTTCATTATTTGCGGGCAGCCCTTTGCTGGAGCTTGTTGTTGACCCGAGCCACCCGTAATCAAATGATCCTACTTCGGCAGGGCCAGCGACGTGTCCTACGTTGGCGGGTTGGCCAACAGCTGTTTTAGGGCTTCCATCGCCTTGCCAAATTTGTCCCAATTTCCCTGCTGCATCGCTTTTTGAGCGTCCTCAAATTGCGTTCTCGCCTGACCAGAATCTAGCTGGTGGGTAGTAGTCCCGGTCGCAGCGCCGGTGGTTTGCGCTGCACGCGCTTGCGCAGCGGCCGGCTGCGTGCCGAAGAGGGCACCGAGCGCCTCGTCGAGCGTGGGCTCCATGACGACCTTGTCACCCGCGACTGCGATCACGCGCTTCAGCTGAGGGAAGTTCGTGCCTTCTGCGGTAAGGTACAACGGCACAACATAGAGGAACGAGTTCTCGATCGGTGTGACGATCTCCTTCCCGCGGATGACACGTGATCCATTTTGATTCCACAAGGTAAGCTGCTGTGAAATGGTCGTATTCTGATCGATCATCGCCTCGATCTGGTTGGGTCCATAGATTAGCTTCTCCTTCGGAAGCTGGTAAAACAGCATTTTTCCATAGTCGGGAAAATCAGATCTCGCGGCCATCCAGGAGATCATGTTGTCGCGGTTTTGCGGCGTAAAAGGCGTCATCAAAAGGTACTCAAGCTGATCGCTCCCGGGAAGCTTCGCCAGGATATAATACGGCCTCATGGGCTGGACCTCGCCAGCGTACTTTTCCATCGGCGCTGTCCAAAGATCCTCCCGGTTATAGAAGACCTGGGGATCCGTCATGTGGAAGGTGCTGTACTGGTTGGCCTGGACGGTGAAGAGATCCTCCGGGTAGCGCAGATGCTTCTTCAAGTCCTCGGGCATCTTATTTAGGTCATTAAACACATTGGGAAATGCCCGCCGATAGACGGCGAGAACGGGATCTTTAGGATCCATGACGTAGAAGCGCACAGTTCCGTCGTACATATCCACGACGGCCTTCA